>JACCYX010000117.1 GCA_013696265.1 Chloroflexia bacterium | reverse complement strand
CCACTGCGCACCGGCCCGCCCAGCCGCAGGTGCAAGCGGTCGTGTTCCTCGGGTCGGGGAATCCGTTCCAGCCGGTCCAGCTTCTTCTGCCGGCCCCGCGCTTCGCGGTATCGCTGGCCGTTCCCGTACTTACGGATGAACTCTTCCTGCCGGGCGATGTATTCCTGCTGCTCCTCATACTCCTTGACGCGCCGGATCATCCGCTCCTCGCGCATCGGCAGGTATTTGGCGTACGGGGCCGGGTAGTCCTCGAGCCGTCCGAACGAAAGGTCGAGCGTACGCGTCGTCACCCGATCGAGGAAGTAGCGGTCGTGCGACACGATCAGGCAGGCGCCGTTCCACGTCCGAAGGAAGGTTTCGAGCCACTCCAGCATTTCCAGGTCGAGGTGGTTGGTCGGCTCGTCGAGGAGCAGCAGGTCGGGATCGGCGAGGAGTGCCTTGGCGAGCGCCACGCGCGTCTTCTGGCCGCCGCTGAGGCGATCGACCGGCTGGTCGAAGAGATCTTCAGTGAAGCCGAGGCCGAACAGCACCTCGTCGGTGCGGTGCTCGATGTCGTAGCCGCGGGTGGAATCGAACTGTGTTTGCAGTTCGTCGTATTCGAGGAGCAAGGCGTCGAGTTCGTCGCCGGCATCGGCCATATCGTGCTCGATTTGGCGCATCCGGTCGGCGATCTCGATGACGTGGGCGAAGGCGGATCGCGCCTCTTCCCGCAGCGTGTTGGTACTGGTGAACCGCGATTCCTGGGGCAGATAGGTGACGCGCAGTCCGGCCGCCTGCACGATGTCGCCGCCGTTGGCGTGCTCGATCCCGGCGATGATGCGAAGCACGGTCGATTTGCCGGCGCCGTTCACGCCGACGAGCGCGACGTGCTCCCGCTCGGCAACCTGAAAGGTAACGCCCGAGAAGATTTCCTCGGTGATGAAAGTCTTGGCGAGTTCAGCTACAGAAAGGATCGTGGTAGCGGCCATTGGAATCGTCCGTGAGTGAATGAAGGATGGTCGGATGCGGTCAAACGGAGAGAGCACGCAGGCCCGGAGGGGCGGTTGCGCGCTGGAGCCAGGTTGCTCGCCGGGGAGGCGACGTGCCTGGCCTATGGTCGATCATCTCTCGGTTCGGATGAACATCTCGCCTGCATTCCCACGACACGCAGCAACCGCGCCCAAATGGGCGTCTCACTGATGCAAGTATAGCAGCGTCAGGAACTGGCGCTCATCGCCGGTCGTGCCGCGGCTCGCCCCCGACCTCGGGCGCGGGCCGCACGCATCGAATCGATCGTCAGGAGAGTCAGGGCCACCCAGACCAACCCGAACCCGACCCAGCGGACGGGCGGCACATCTTCGCCGAGGATGACCACGCCGCAAATGAGCTGGAGCACCGGGGCGAGGAACTGCAGCAGCCCCATCGTGGTCAGCGGCACGCGCCGGGCGGCCGCCGCGAAGCAGATCAGCGGCCCGGTAGTAATCACGCCGGAGGCCAAAAGCAGCAGCGCATGCCAGGGCGGGTCGTGCGTGAACGTGCCGCGTCCGCTGGCCTCGATCCAGACCAGGGCGATCAGGGCGAACGGCGCCAGGACCGCCGTCTCGGTCGTCATGCTCGCCAGCGCCCCAATATCGGCGCCGACGTGCTTCTTGATAAAACCGTAAATGGCGAACGAGAACGCGAGCGTCATCGCGATCCAGGGTGGGCGTCCGTAGTCGAAGGCAATCACCAGCACCGCCACGGCGCCGATCCCGACCGCCGTCCACTGCATCGGACGCAACCGCTCGTGCAGGATCAGCACGCCCATCAGCACCAGCACGAGCGGGTTGATGAAGTAGCCAAGCGATGTTTCCACGACATTTTCGACCGTGACCGCGTAGATGTATCCGCCCCAGTTGATGGCCAGGAAAATCGCCGCGATCACGAGCAGGAAGAGGCGGCGCGGCACCGCGAGCAGCGGCCTCACCCACGACAGGTCACGCAGCACGATCCAGACGATGGCGCAGAAGAGCATCGACCAGACGACCCGGTTGTCCAGGATCTCCAGCGCGCCGGCCGGGGCCAGGGCGTTGAAATAGAGCGGAAAGACGCCCCACATCGCGTAGGCCGCCGCCCCAAACAGCACGCCGCGCTCGGATTCGGTGCGTGCGGAGGTTTCCTCTGATGGTGATTCGCTCAAGGAGGGGTCTTCTCGCCTCTATGTTGAAGGTGGGAACGTATGCGCTCCAGTACGGAAGTAATCGTGACACGGTAAGAACGACCGCACAACGGGATCATCCGCTGGCGGTGTGCGACATGATTGGGCATGGAGGCTCGGTCTGGAGCGTCATGTACGGGACCGCCGCGCGATAACGTGCGGCACACCCGTCCGCCTACAATGCAACCGGTTGAAACCCGACCAGTGTTCGAATCGAGCAGGTAGCCCAATGCCCCACGACCAAACTACTGACGAATTGCGCACCCCGTGGCCGATGACCGCCCGCCGCGCCCCCGACGGCGTGCTGGAAATCGGCGGGGTCGCCATCCCGGAATTGGTCCGGCGGTACGGGAGCCCGCTCTACGTCTACGATGAGGCGACCCTCCGTGAGGCGGCGCGCGGCTTTCGCAACGCCTTCGCCGCCGCTTATCCGCGTTCCCGGGTCGTCTACGCCGGGAAGGCGTTCCTGACTACCGCGCTGGTTCCAATCATCCATGAAGAAGGTCTGGGGCTGGATGTCGTCTCCGGCGGGGAACTGTTCGTTGGCCTGCGCGGCGGCCTGCCGCCTTCCGAGATCAGCCTGCACGGCAACAACAAATCATCC
>JACCYX010000105.1 GCA_013696265.1 Chloroflexia bacterium | reverse complement strand
GACCGCGATCAGCAGCCACGACGCGAAGTGGGGATCGGTCATGAACGTGAAGGCAAGCGTGAAGGAGAGCGGGTTGAAGAGGTAGAGGGCCGTACCCAGCGAACTTCGCCAGCGGGTGCCGCCGAGTTGCCGGAGGATGGCGTAGAGCGCGATCCCGCCCAACCCGACGATGACCACGGTCGAGAGGCGCATCACCCCCAGCTCCATGCCGAAGACCAGCGCGAAGAGACCGCCCCACAGCACCTGGCCGATAGCCGTGGCCGCGACGACCGGGAACATGACCAGTTCGCTGTCGTAGTAGAGGATCTCGACGGCCCGGGTGTAGCCCCAGTCGTCGGTGGTGGCCACGTTCGTCATCGTCGGCACGATCGCCGCCGCGATCGCGAAGGCCAGGAGCGGGAAGAGGAGCGGCCAGTTGGACCACAGCCCGCGCACCGCTGAACGGCTGGGCGTAAATGTCACCCGTGGCCGGTCGGCGGCGGGGACGACCGGCACGGTCTCCATTTCCTCCTCTTCCGCCGGACGATCCTCGGGCTCTCTGCTGCCCGGATAGGGCGCGGGGCGGAAGGGAGCCCGTGGCGGCGCGGGTATCGGCGCCGTTTCGCCGGGATCGCCAGCCACTCGCCCATCCTGCTCGGTGGTCATGGGGCTGCGTCGTCAGGCACGCGCGGCAACCTTTGTCAGCTCGCTGGCTTCGTCGAGCACCAGGTCACGCACGGCTGGCCAGGACGGGCGGACATCGAGCGTAATCAGATGATCGGCGGGAATCTCGTGATACGCCTGGAGCCGTTGGAAGCGGTCGAGCGACTCGCGCGTATGGCGGGGATTGACGACGCTATCGTGATGCCCCTGGATCACCACGACCGGCGCGGTGACGTTCGTGGCGTCCCGGCGGCCCAGCGCGCCGAATTTCCGTAGCTCGTCGATCACCGGCGAAGCAATGCCGGACTCCTCGCGGACCACGCGCCGGGTTTCGGGGTCGTCCAGATCCAGGTCAGGGAGGGCGGCCATGAACCATTCACGCACGTGGGGATCGTCGAAATCCAGGCTGCCGAGCAGGCGGAACTCCCGGATCATGTGCCTGGCCAGCGGCAGGATAAACGCCCGGCGGTCGTTGATTCTGAAGAACGGTGAGATCAGGATGAGCAAGTCGGGAGCGACGTGCGCCGCCATCTGGACCGCCGCCGCGCCGCCCATCGAGTAGCCGATCAGCAGTGTGCGGTCGTAGCGGCTGGTGTGTTCCGACCACTGTTCGAGGGCGTGTTCCCGCCACATTCGGGCGGTCGTCGTGGCCAGGTTGGCGATGTCGCCAGCCATGCCAGGGTGACTGGGTACGTGACAATTCACGCCCTGGTCGGACAAGAGCTGGGCCAGGGGCCGCATCTCGGCGGGCGAGCCGGTGAAGCCATGCATCAGCATCGCGCCAAGCCGGCCCTCATCCGCTCCTGGGTGCTCCAGCGCGAACGGCTGGAACTGTGACTGTTGGTAATAGTCGATCACCAGCGTTTCCCACGGGCGAATGGCCGTCGTCACTCCGGGCGCGAACCATTCCGCACGTTGGACTTGCCGCGCCAGGCGCCGGTACCCGAGGAGAATCGTCGCTGATAGCGGCTGGTTTCCCGCGCCGGTCCCCAGCCTTCGGGGCCGGTCGCGCCGGGCTCGTCCAGGAGTCCGGCATCGAGCGCGTCCGTCTCTTCGTCCTCGGCGTCGTCCAGGTGCTCATCGGCGCCAATGGGTTCCGCCGGCAAGACATCGGCGATGCCCGGCAGCGCCTTGAGCACCAACGGGTGCTCGATGTTGATTTCGGTGGTGACGAGTTCCTGACCCTGGCCGTTGATGGTCTGGCGCTTGGTCAGCACGCCCTTGCGCAGGAACTCCATCACCTTGGCCTCGATGTGTTCCGAGGGCAGGGAATTGCGGTCGAGGAACCGCCAGAGGGTGCGGCTCATATGGCTCTGGGTGGGCACGAAGCCAATGTGCAACTGCTTGATGTAGGTGTCGATCGCCTGGATCACGGCAATGTCGACATCGGCCGATTGCGACATCTCCAGCATATCTTCCTCGCCGGCCGCCGCAACCAGGTCGGGGCTGATTGAACCGGGCACGCCGCAGATGATGACGCGGCGACCAAGCCGGTTACGTAACGTCGTAACCAGCCGGATGAAGTCCTTGTCGCCGGTGAAGAGCAGGAAGATCTCGATGTCGGGCCGCACCAGCGCGGTGTTGATGATGTCGACGACGAGATTGAGGTCCGATCGGGACGCGAACTTCTCACGTCCGTGCGAATCGGTGGTGCGCTTGGCCGGGTAGTGGTGCGACTCAAACCCCGCCACGTCCAGCCGCGTCCGCGCCTGGAGCGGGTGCTGGTCGAAATCGGCGTAGGCACGGGCCACCGACATCAGGCCGTACTCCAGCGCCTTGTCGCGCCAGGTAAGGGGATCCGGCTCGCGCCCGAACGAATTGATCGTCGAATACCTGATGTTCTCGAAATCGACAAAAACCGCTACTTCTTTCGGATCGCCGTCGCCATGACCGGAACGCGCTCCAGCTCCATCGGACACCATCACAACCTCCGCCAAATTTCATTGATCCAGTACGTTGTCCAACTCACCAAATCACATCGTTGTCACATCTCGTGGCGCTGGGGCACATCCCACAAAACGGCACGGCGCTAACGGCGTAATTCCGGAATGTCATCAACGACCAGACTCGACAAGATATGCACAACCACGCTTTTCGGATGCAGCCACAAATGGGCCGCTCACTCATTCGTTCAAACACACAACAACCGCGGACCCGGACCGGCGTCCAGATTTCCTCCTTCGAGTGTACCACTCACGGCCGCGGCACCGGCGCCATGCCCTGGCTCAGGTGGCCGCCGCGATCACCGCGGCACCGACGACGCCGGAATTGTCGCCGAGCGCGGCCCGCACGATCTCGACCCTCTCACCCGCGTAGGGGAACGCCTCGCGCCGGGCGACCCGGTCGGCCGTCTCGAACAGCAGGTCGACGGCTTCGATCACCCCGCCGCCGAGGATGATCCGCTGGGGATTCTGGAAGTTGATGATCGACGCCAGGCCGTAGCCCAGGTAGGTGGCGGCGCTGGTCACGATCTGGACGGCCACATCGTCCTTGCTCTTGACCGCCTTGCTCAGGATGCCGGAACGAATCGCGGTGCCGCCCGGCGCGGCCGGATCGACATCCGGCAATAACTCGCTCAGGATCGACTTATGACCGCGCCGCAACTCGCCAAGGAGGGCCGCCGTGATCGCGGTCCGCGATGCGTACGATTCCAGGTGGCCCCGGCCGCCGCAACCGCAGATCCGGCCTTCGATGTCGACCGTGGTGTGGCCCAGCTCGCCCGCGTTGCCGGTGTAGCCCTTGACCAGCGCGCCGTGCTGGATGATCGCTCCGCCGATGCCGGTGCCGACGAAGATGCAGACGAAATCGTCGATGCCCTTGCCGGCGCCGAAGCTGAGTTCCCCGACCGCCGCGATCTGGACATCATTGCGGATTTGCGCCGGTACGCCGTAGCGTTCGGTGATGCGCTCGGCCATCGGCAGGTCGACCACCGAACGGCTCAGGTTCGCGGTGCCGATCAGCAACCCCCGCTCGGCGTCGACCTGGCCCGCGATCCCCACGCCGATGCCCTCGACGTCCTCGATCGACAGGCCGGCGTCATTGAGCGCGGCGTCGCAGGTGGCGTAGATTCGCTTCATCAGGTTGTCCGGGCCATCGCCGGCGCTGGTTCGCTTCTTGCCGGTGCCCACAACCTTGCCGTTCTCGACGTTCACCACGGCGGCCAGCACTTTCGTGCCGCCGAAATCGACCCCAATCGCGTGACGCGCCATGCTCATTCCCTCCCGATTGTCGCGTTTCGACGACTCAGTAGCTTGCCACACAATGTACGTCTGACGGGCCGCCACCAATCGTCACCCTGAGCGTCAGCGAAGGGTCCCCGTGCGAAGCACTCGACGGCGAAGCCGGCGCTTGGCATTGGTGAAGACCAGTCCGGCTGCGCCGGAAGCGCTTCGCGCAGGGATTCCTCGCAAGCTCGGAATGACAGTTAGGGAGTGCCTGACGCGCCATGCTCATTCCCTCCTTGTTGGCCCACCCAGACCGCAATGCCGAATACGGTTGAACGACCATCGGGCGGACGACAGGCTCGACAAGATCCAGGTAGGCCAAATGTCGTTCACGGTCGAGCCAGGTCCACCCGTACGATTGCGCCATCATTATCAACCGTTGTGGAAACGCTCGATCACCGGCGCGAACGCCTCGACTGCTCCGCGCGAGAACGGGTCCAGCCGGACGATGAGGTGCCGGAAGCCGAGCGCCTCGATCTCGTGGAGAAACTCTACCGACTCGTCAGGCGGACCCTGGTACATGGTCGCCGGATCGCCGGTGTGGCCTTCGCCCGCGAGTCCGACCGACACCGTGCGCACGACCGATTGCGGGTCCCGGCCCGCCGTCTCACAGGCCGCGTCCAGTTTCGCGATCTTGGCCTTGAGCCCCTCCGTGTCGCCTCCCCAACCGGTGTTCCAGGCATCGCCGTAGCGGGCCAGCAGACTCAGCATCCGGTCGCTTCCCGACCCGATCAGGATCGGGGCACCTTCTGGCCGGGGACCGCGCGGCAGGTTGACCGCCTTGTTCGCCTGGTAGTAGTCGCCCCGCACATCGGCCTCGCCGTTGCGAATCAGCCCCCGGATGATCTTCAACGCCTCCTCGAACTGGGAGACGCGGGGCTCGAAGCGCATCCCGAACTGGTCGTATTCCGGTTTGTTCCACCCCGCCCCGAGCCCGAGGATGAAGCGGCCACCGCTGATGTCCTCGATCATCTCGGTCATTTTGGCGATGACGCCGGGGTTGCGGTAGGCGGTACAGGCCACCATCGGTCCGATCTGGACACCGGGCACCTGGGCGGCGATCGCCGCCATCAGGGTCCAGACATCCCACGAGCCGCGCGGCCCCGCGTCCGACTCGAAGCTGAAGTGGTCGGCGAACCAGAGCGCTTCGAACCCGGCGTCGGCGGCCGTCCGGGAGAACGCGAGTTGGTCCGCGAAATGCGGAGAGTTCGCGCCGGCCACCATTTCGGCCACAGGGATCGAAATGCCGAAGCTCGTGGCGTGGCGGGTTTGCGGCCACAGGCCGGTTGCCAGGTTGTCCGAATCTGTCATCGAAGTCTCCTTTGTGCAACGCTACCGCATTATTGTCATTCCGAGCTCGCGAGGAATGACGACACGGGAGATGCGGGCTGGACTCGTACCTGCTCCACATCACCCGCCATCGGAGAATGCGTCCACCACCGGGGCCAGGGCGGCGATCGTCTCGGGCGTGCTGGGCTGGACCCGGATCATGACGTGCTGGAACCCGAGCGATTCGAACTCCCGCAGCCGGGCGAGCGCCCCCTCCGCGCCGCCGGTGACGACATCGGCCGCATTTCCGGAATATCCCTCGCCAGCGAGCGTGATCCCCACGGTGCGGACCAGCGTGGCGGGATCGCGCCCAACTTCCGCGCAGGCGGCGTCGACCCGGGCGATCTTCGCCGTGAGGTCGTCGGTGCTTCCGCCGCCAGTGTTCCAGGCGTCGGCGTAGCGAACGAGCGACTTGAGCATGCGGTCGCCAGTGGACCCGATCAGGATCGGGGTGGTGTGGCCATTCTTCGCCCGCGGCCGGTTGACCGCCTTATTGGCCTGGTAGTAGTCGCCCCGCACATCGGCCTCACCGTGCCGGATCAGGCCGTGGATGATCTGGAGCGCCTCCTCGAATTGCGAGACGCGCGGCTCGTAGCGGATCCCGAACTGGTCGTATTCCGGTTTGTGCCAACCCGCGCCCAGTCCGAGAATGAAGCGCCCGCCGCTGATGTCCTGGATCATCTCGGTCATCTTCGCGATCACGCCCGGATTGCGATACGCGGTGCAGGCGACCATCGGGCCGAGATGGATGTCCGGAACCTGGGCCGCGATCGCCGCCATCAGGGTCCAGGCGTCCCACGCGCCGCGCAGGTCGGTTTCCGAGGTGAAACTGAAGTGGTCGTCGAACCAGAGCACCTCGAATCCCGCCGCGGCGGCCGCCTGGGACATGGCCAGCATATCGGCGTATTGGGGAGTTCCCGTATAGAGCGCCCGCTCGGAATTGGGGATATTGACGCCGAGGGTCATCGCCCGCCGCCGCTCCGGCCAGAGTCCGGTGGCGACGACATCGGTGGAGTCCAAGGCGTGTCCAGGATCAGTCATGTGAAAACCTCTCTCCTCGTGCCGACGCGAGGTCGGCCCCCTGCCAGGCATTGCTTAAGTGCCGCTGTAGAACGCCTCGACCACCGGCGCGAACGCCGCCACGCTCCGCGGCGTGCAGGAGTCGAGTCCGATCACGATGTGCCGGAACCCCAGCGCCTCCAGGTCGCGGAGGAAGGCGACCGTCTCGCCGGTGTCGCCCCGGAACGGGTCGCCGCGGCTGCCCGTGTAGCCGTCGTTGGCGACGTTGACGCCGATGGTGCGGACGACGGTGGCCGGGTCGCGGCCCGCCTTCTCACAGGCCGCGTCGAGTTTGGCGATCTTCTCGGGCAACCCCTCGGTGCTTCCGTACCAGCAGGTGTTCCAGGCGTCGGCGTAGCGGGCCAGCAGCCCCAGCATCCTGTCCCCGGACGAGCCGATCAGGATCGGCGTCGCGTGCCCGCTCGCGCTCCGGGGCAGGTTGACCGCCTGGTTCGCCCCGTAGTGCTTGCCCTGGACGTCCGCTTCGCCATCCCGGACGAGGCCGTGGATGATCTTCAGCGCCTCCTCGAACTGGGAGACGCGCGGCTCGAACTTGATCCCGAACTGGTCGTATTCCGGCTTGTGCCAGCCGGCCCCGAGCCCGAGGATGAACCGCCCGCCGCTGATGTCCTGGATCATCTCCGTCATCTTCGCGATGACACCAGGGTTGCGGTAGGCGGTACAGGCCACGAGCGGCCCGATCTGCACATCTGGGACGGATGCCGCGATCGCCGCCATCAGGGTCCAGGCGTCCCAGAACCCGCGCGTTTCGTCAGCCTCCCCAAAGCTGAAGTGATCGGCGTACCACAGGGCCTCGATCCCAGTCGCCGCGGCGGTCCGCGAGATGTCGAGGATGTCGGCAAAGTGCGGCGAGCCGCCGAAGGCGTGCCACTCCGACACCGGCACCATCAGGCCGAGGCTTGTTGACCGGCGCGTGGCGGGCCACAACCCGGTCGCCCGGATGCCGGTGTCGTTCACGGTGTCGCTGAATTCCGTCACAGGTTCCCTTTCGATAGGCGTGCCCGAAAACGCGGGCCGTTCCGCGGACGTATGTATCCACGCTACCGTATCCGGGGCACGGTGGGTATAGCTCTCGGGGCTGGCGGGTGCGCCACTGCATTTTGCACGGCATTCCCGCGCCTATCAAAGTTCGCGCATCTCAACCCATATACGGCTCGACCGACTGGCGCCGCAAAATCATGTGATGCACCCAAGGCTAACCCGCTACTCCAGGCTCATCGACCGCAACCGCCACGTCGCCAGGATCACGCAGATCACGCAGATCGCGACGGTGGTGACGATCACCGTCGATTGGGCGGAGAGTTGCGGCACGTCGATCCGGCGGTCATCGACCAGCCGCGCGAAGAGGGACTGCGTGTAGTGCCGGATGCTGATCGCGCGGATGCCGGGCAGGAACCGCGAGAGGGCGGTTTCCCAGACGAAGACGTAGAAGATGCCCGCCAGCAGCGCCCGCTGCATGACCATGCTGAGCAGCATGAAAAGCGAGCCAAAGCCAACGATCGCGACCAGGCTGGAGGCCAGCGCCGGCCAGAGCAGGTCCCGCAACGCATCGACGTTCCCGAACGCCACGATCGCCCAGGTCACGGCGATGCCGAGCCAGACGATGGGGACCATGACCACGATCACGGCCAGCAATTTCTCGAACACGATCCGGAAGCGGCCGATTGGCTTGAGCGTGAGGTACTGGAGCGAGCGGTCCTCGATCTCGTCGCCAAAGGCGGCGGTCGAGAGGACGAGGGTCGCCAGCGGCAGCAGGGTGGCCGCGATCAGGTCCTGGTAGAGGTCGTTCGCGAAGATGGCGCGCAGATCCCGGATCGACATCTCGCCGGGCGTGGCCTGGACGATGATCGCCAGCACTGACGCCAGCAGCGAAATGCCCAGCACCACGTAAATTGAGCGGGAACGCAGGAACTGCCGGATGGTCAGGGTCGTGATCGTCAGCGACATCTCGGCTATTTCTCCACGAGGTAGGAAAAAACCGAACTCAGCGAATCGTCGGTCGGCTGGACCTCGAAGAGACGAATCTGGAGCCGCTGGGCAGCCTTCGGGACGAGCCGGTAGAACGCGAGTACGTCGCCGGTCGAGGCGATGATCCGCTCCTGGGCGTCGATCCGCACGGCGTGCACCGCCGTCTCCCCGATCAGCGCCGACGCCAACCTTCGCGGGTCGGAGGACCGGATCCGCACCTCGTGATCGTGGGCGTCGATCTTTTCCCGGATGGCGCGAAAATCGCCGGCGGCGGCGAGCTTCCCGTTCACGATCACCAGGATGTTCTCGGCGAATCGCTCGACTTCGACGAGGACGTGTGACGAGACGACGACCGTTTTGCCGGATGCCCCAAGTTCCCGGATCAGGCGGATCAGTTGCGCCCGCTGGACCGGATCGGTGCCGTTGAGCGGCTCGTCCATCAGGATCACGTCCGGGTCGTGGACCAGCGCCCCGGCCACCTTGATCCGCTGCCGCATGCCCTTGGAATAGCCGCCGATCTTGCGCTCGGCGGCCGATTGCATGTCCACCAGGGCGATCGCGCGGTCGACCGCCTCGTCGAGGGGCCGTAGCCCCTGAAGTTTGGCATTGAGGCGGACGAAGTCGCGCCCGCTGAGGAACGGGTAGATCACTTCGTGTTCCGAGACCAGCCCCAGATTGCGGTAGGTCGGCGGATTGCCCCGCGGCGAGTGGCCGTCGATCCGCACGCTGCCCGACGAAGGGGCCTGGAGACCGGCCATCATCTTCAGCGCGGTCGACTTACCGGCGCCGTTGGGTCCCAGCAAGCCGGTCACGCCGGGACCGATCCCGAACGAGACGTCCGAAACGGCGACGATGTCGCCGTACCACTTCGAGACCTGGTCGAGTTCGATCGTCGCCACGGCCGAGCCGCCCATACCGGCTGTCACCGGCACCCGATTCTGAGCCTCCTGGCGGTCACCATCGGCGCGTTTCTTCCTGAACATGGGTACCCTCATCCTACGATTCATCGCGAGGGCTGTACCGCCAGCGCAGGACGAGGATGCCGATCACCACCAACGCGAGGACGTACCCGAGGTAGAGCGGCAGCGACAGGTCTGCCTGCTGGACCGCCCCCCAGTCGGCGGCATCACGGAAGAGGTGGTCCGAGATCGCAACGAACGTATCCTGGATGCTGAACAGGATCAGGTACCGGCTCCAATCGTATTCCTCAAGCAGTTCCAGCCCGACGTTGGCCATGCCGGTCACGATCACGAAGCCGATGACGATGACCGTGACGGCGACTCCCTTGCGGTCCGTAAAGGACGAGATCATGAGGCCACCGGTGCCGAGGACGAGGGCGATCAACGCTCCAACGAAGACCACGCGCCAGAGGTCGCCGATGTTGTCCCGCATTGCCTGCCAGGGCGAGTCGCTCACGAGCTGGCGACCGAACCAGAGGATGATCGAGGGCACCATCGAGAGGGTCATGGTGAGCAGGGTCATCGCCACGATCTTGGCGATGACGTAATCGAAGCGGGCGATGGCGCGCGAGAAGTAGAGTGGCAGGGTACGCTCGCGGCGGTCGACGCAGAGCATCTCCGGCGCCGCGGTCGCGACAAAGATACCGACGATCAGGAAGATCGCGGCCAGGTAGTCGGAGTAACTGGCGAACCCCGCGTCCGGCACCAGCGCGCTGACGCCGATCATGATCACCAGCGGCACCACGGCGGCGGTGTAGAGCAGGAAGGGCAGGATCTTGGCTGTCCAGCTCTTGCGGATGCCAAGCGCCCGCTTCATCGAGTAGCCGACCAGCGAGCGGAAGGCTTGCTTGCGCCCGAGACGATCGCCCGTGTAATGGGCATAGCCGCGGTCGAAGACCTCGCCGTAGCGTCCCGCCGGCGGGGTGGTGGGGTTATCGGCTGACATCGCTGGCCTCCCGCGCCGCGCCGACATTGTTCAGGTAGATGTCTTCGAGCGTGCGCGATCGCGATCGCAGGGACCGCAACGGCACGTCCTGGTGGACCGCCAGGTCCCGGATCAAGTCGTAGACGCGGTCGTCATCGTCGTCCACGATCATTTCGTCCCGGCCCAGCTCGACATCATCCGTCCTCACCTCAACCCCCTGGCGGCGCAACTCGTCCGCGAACACCCCGGCGTCGCCGTCGACGCGGACGATGATCTGGCCCCGCACGGTTTCCATCTGCCTCAGCGATTGAGCGGTCACGAGCTTGCCTTCGTCGAGGATCACCACGTAGTCGCAGACACGCTCGATGTCTTCGAGGATGTGGGAGGAAAAGACGACCGCGATCCCGAGGTTGCGGTAGATCCGCTCGACGAGTTCGAGCATGTCGTCGCGCCCCTGGGGGTCCATCCCGGCGGTCGGCTCGTCGAGCAGGACGAGATCCGGATCGTGCACGATCGATTGGGCGAGTTTGACGCGCTGGCGCATGCCGGTCGAAAAGCCCTTGATCAGGCGGTAGCGTTCCTCGGAGAGCCCAACCTGGTAGAGCACGTCGGCCGCCCGCTGGCGCGCCTGGCGGGCGGGGAGACCGCTCATCTCCGCCATGTGCCCAACGAAGTCAGCCGCCGTAGTCGACATTGGCAGTGCGTCGGCTTCGGGCATGTAGCCGACGTGCTCCCGCACGCTCGTGCCCTGGGTTTGGGTATCGAAACCGACGACCGTGGCCGACCCGCTGTTCGGTTTCGACAGCCCCAGTAGGGTGCGGATCAGCGTCGTTTTCCCGGCGCCGTTGGCCCCAAGCAAGCCGACCGAGGCGTGAGGGATCGACAGCGACACGTTGTCGAGCGCGATGAAGCGCTTGAACATCTTGGTGAGGCCGCGCACCTCGATCACGGGCGGCTTGTCAGGCGTGCTGGTTGTGGCGGTCTCGAGCGCGGTCATCACCATACGGTCGGCGGCCTCATGTCGTCCGGCTATCCTGCCAACCGGAAGCCGTTGGCACGGCGCGTCTCGCGGGAGAGTGTACCAGTCTCGCCAGCGTGTCTCGTGGACCGTGGCGGCGGCTTCCGTTCCTGCCCGCATGGGCAGGGACTGGACTGGTCGATTTCGGGATACGTTCGTCAACTCTTGCGCCATACACTTCATTAACAACGATGACAACGACGACAACGGTTCGATCTCGGTTTCTCCGCAACCTTCGTTTCTTGTTCACGCACCCAGGAGTGATCCCTCATGGCCGACAATCTCTCCGCAGCTCAGGTCGGAAACACATTTGCCGATGCGGTCGAACAGGTCTCGCCGGGCGTGGTGGCGGTGTTGGGCCGCAAGCGGCTGCCCGCCACCGGCACCGTCTGGGAGACGGATGAGACCGGCGCCGTGATCGTGACCGCCAGCCACGCGGTCGAGCGCGAGGACCAGATCTCGATCCGCCTCGCCGACGACACCAACCTGCCGGCCACCCTGCTCGGCCGCGATCTCACGCGCGATCTCGCGGTCTTGCGCGTCGAGACGACCGCGCTCGACGCGGCGCCGATCGCCGCCAAACACACGCGCGTGGGCACGCTGGCGATGGCGGTCGGCCGGCCCTTCGTCACCTCCACCCAAGCCTCGTTCGGCTCCGTCGTCTTCGTCGGGTCGCTCCAGTTCCGCAATTTCCCCACCGGCCAGATGATCCACGCCGACGCGACCCTCTATCCGGGCTTCTCGGGCGGACCACTCATCGACGCCGCCGGCGAGGTGCTCGGCATCAACACCTCCGGGGCGCGCCAATCGGGCAGCATCACGATCCCGTCGCCTTGCGTGACGCGGATCGTGCGCGACATCGTCGCCATCGGCCACGTCCGCACGGCCTGGGTGGGGATCACCGTGCAGCAGGTCGACTTGCCGGACCACATCCGTGAGGAGTTCCCGGACCAGCAAACAGCGGTACGGGTGCTCGGAATCGAGGAAGGTAGCCCGGCCGGGGCGGCGGGCCTGTACGTCGATGATATTCTGGTAAGAGCGGGCAGTCAGCCGCTGGAAGACGTGACCGATCTCCAACACATCCTCTGCGACGAACTGATCGGCGAGTCGCTCCCCGTCATCGCCTGGCGCGCCGATACCCGGCTCGAGGTGAATGTCACCCCCATCGTCAGACCGGAACACAACGGCGGCTGACGCGGCCTGTCATCGATACCGGAGAATGCCAGATGCCATCCACCTCGCCCATCGCCAGACCAACCCCGATCACCACCCTGAACGAGCGCGGCGAATCGATGTTTCCCACCCGCCGCGGGTTCGCCAACATCCCCGCCCCGCGGCCGGCCGCGCGCCGGCTGGTGGTGGGCATCGTGGCCGCCTATCCCTCGATGCGCGCGGGCCTCGGCGCGCTGGTCCAGAGCGACGTCAACCTCACCGCCTCGGCGATCGCCCCGGCCGCCCTGGCGGCGGCCTCCGGCATGCCGGCCCTGGGTCAAATCTCCGACGCCGACGTGATCCTCGTCGAACCGGGTGACCTGGGCCAGGAAACCCTCGCCAACCTCGTCGCCCTGGGCCGTGAGGAAGACGTGCCGCTGCTCTGGCTGGGTACCAACGGGCTTCCGGAAAATGCGCTCAAGGGCCGGCACGCCGGCGGGGTGATCTCACCCGACGCCGACGCCGAAACCGTGGTCGCCGCGATCCAGGCCGTGGAACAGGGGCTCTACGTCCTCGATCCAACCGTCAGCCAGGTCGATATCTCGGCCTCCGGGCAGGCATCGGGA
>JACCYX010000101.1 GCA_013696265.1 Chloroflexia bacterium | reverse complement strand
CTATCGGTCACACGCCCGTGCGAAGTGTACCCGCGCCGGCGCTGAGGCGACGGACTCAGGAGAGTCGTCGCTCGGGCCGCCAGTTCGGCATGCGCGGGAGTTGCGGGCCGGGATCCGGACCCGTCTTGCGCCGCAGATGCCCGGCGCGGGTCGCGAACAGGTAGGCAATCGAGCGCAAGGCGAAGAAGAGGGAGATCATCGATCCCACCGTCATCAGGATGATCGGCCAGACGAAGGGGGCATCCCGCGTAATTTCGACGCCGCCGAGCGTGAGATCCCCTTCGGACGCCAGCGTGACCGTCATCGTGTGGCGGCTATCCTCGAGCCCGTCCACCAGCGTTCGCGGGAAGTCATCCGTGTTGGTGAAGAGTGATAGGTTCCAGGCATCGCCGCCCTCGCCGGTGCCGCCAGAAACGACCTCGCCATCGACCTCGATCACGAACGTGCCGACATCCGGTCCGGACCGGACGTAGGCGATCAGGCCGGTCCCCTGGAACTCGATCGTCGTCGACGACCCGACTTGGCGGGTGGTACGGAACGTGCGACCCTGGAGAAGTTGATTCTCCCAGTTTCCGGAATCGGAGATCGATTGCGAGTCCATAGGTGCGAAACCGGTGTTGGCCACGACCGAACGGCTCATGATTTCCTCCGACGTGAGGCGGTTGTAGAGGGGCGTCGCCGAGCCTTCCGGGTTGACGATGGCATAGGCGCTTTCCGCCGATCCAGCCGGCGCCAGGAACGCCCAGTGCATCATGAGGCCCATCCACGGCCATTCCGACCAACTCCGTTCCATACCCCGTTCCACGAACTCGGCCTGTTCGATCTGGCTGACCGAATCGCCGACCGCCCAGCCGTAGGATGTTGCCCAGATTGGCGTTGCCCCATCGTCCTGGCGAATCATCAACTCACGGAAGAGAATCGCCCGCGAGAAATTCTCGCGATCGGCACCCACGCGCCGGTCGTCCGGGGAAAATCCCCCGCCATCGAGCGCGATGCCCAGCAAGTCGAAGTACGATCCGGCACCGGCCACGTAGAGGCTTTCAAGGAAGGCCAGGTCTCCCTCGCCTTCGGGCACGTCTGACATGATCGAAAGCTCAGGGGAAACGATACCAACCTCGGCCGATCCCTCCTTTGCCCCCCGCCAGGCGGCTTCCAGGACCGGCTCGAAGGTCACGCCGGTGGCGGGTTCCCCGCCCCAGTTGCCGGCGAGGTTCGGACGGTCCCAGACCTGGATGAAGGGCACGGATCCGGTAAATCGGCTGGCAAGTTCCGCCGAGAACGCCGTCAGTAGCGCCGGGTCCCGTGGCGGGGCGTTGGCGAACGCCGTATCCCCAATGCTCCGGGCCCAATTTGGCGTGTCCCCGATCACCGCGATCACACCAATGCCCCGCGGGGCCATAGCGTTCACAATCCGGTCATACTGCTCCCAGTTATACGAACCCCGGACCGGTTCGATCTCCGACCAGGAGAACGCCTGTCGCACGTACTGGAATCCGGCATCGTTCAGCGCCGCCGCCACCGCGCCCGCCTGTTCGTCGGAATACGACCGCAAATCGATATTAGTGGCCAGCCCCTTGCCAGTTGGTTGCACGATATACGGCTGCTCGGCTCCGGTTTCCACTCCCCGGTGGAGGTAGCTGTCGGTGACGGCGGCGGCCCCGCCGAGGAACAGCCCAAGGACCAACAACGCCAGCCCGATGATTGCCTGGCTCAGGTCGGCGTGGCGGCGGCGCCAGTCACCGATGTCGAGCAGGATCTCGGCGGTCGCGGCGGCCAGCCGCATGGCCAATCCCTGGTCGCGAAGCCAGCCCTGCCCCGAGCCGGCGCCTGGCCCCGATTCGGATGGAGGAGGATCGAGCGGATATCGTCGCGCCACGCTGTGAGAGGTCTCCCGGAATGTCGCTAGCGTCCAATGGGTCGTGGCCGCGCCCGCGGTCGCCAATCCAGAACCGACGATTGACAAGACGCCTGCATCGACCGTGCATCGCGGTAGTATAGGCGACGATATTCGTTGGCCCACGGTGGCATTCGACTCGCCGCGGGCCCAACCGAACAAGACAGATGGGGAGACGCATACGTGCCAGTACAATCGCGGAAGCATAAACGGCCGATCACCGCGGAAGACCTCTTCCGGATCGCGATCGTCAGCGATCCTCGCGTTTCGCCGGACGGCCGGCGCATCGCCTGGGTGGAAACCCGGCTGGACCAGGAGCAGAACCTCTACCGGGCGGCGATCTGGATCGCCGCCTGCGATGGCGCCAACAGCCGCCAACTCACCTCCGGCCTGAACCGGGCCAGTATCCCCGCTGGTCACCCGATAGCCAGTCGATCGCCTTCGTCTCGAATCGCCCTCACGTCATGCCGGTGGAAGAATCAGGTGAATCGGAGAAGTCATCGGAGTCGCCTTCCGGCAAGCCCAAGGACCAGGTCTGGACGATACGCCTCGCCGGCGGCGAAGCCGCGCAGCGGACTGAGCACCCGAACGGAGCCTCCAGCCCCTGCTGGTCGCCCGATGGTGAGTCGATCGCCTTCACGGCGGCTGACGCGATCGGCAAGACAGACGACTTCACGGCGCCCTCTTCCGTTGGTCCGGTGGCCGATGAGCGCGTGATCAACGACATCAGCTATCGATTCGATGGACGCGGATTCCTCGAGAAATACCGCCATATCTGGACTGTCTCGCTCGCCGACGGGGTCTCGAAGCAGCTCACCTTTGGCGATGCGTTCGACGATGAACCGGCCTGGTCACCGGACGGAACACGGATCGCGTTCGTGAGCAACCGGGCGAAGGATCGACGGCGTTTGTGGAACCGGGGCGCCGTATACACCGTGGCGGTGACTGACGGCAAGATCGCCACCGTCAGCCCGGAGGACGCCCAGTTCAGCACACCGGCGTGGTCGCCTGATGGCGGGAAGCTGGCGTTCCTTGGCCATCTGGGCACCGGATCGGCGACCAACGATTCGGTCTGGACGGTCAGCGCGGACGGCGCCGACCTCACTAACCTGACCGGGGCTTCAGACATCTCGTTCGGTGACTCCGGCATGAGCGATGTCCACGCCGGGAGCTACGGGGGACCTCAGTGGCTAGACGACGGATCGATGCTCGTCCTCGCCTCCCAGCGCGGCGAAACACAGGTGTACCGGGTCACCACGGACCAGACCGTCGAGCAGGTCACGGCCGGCGAGCATCGTATCGCCGGATTCGCGCCGCTCGGAGGCAATTTGGCGGTGATTCGTGGCACCGTGGCCCGACCGTTCGCCCTTGAAGTCTGGTCCGGAGATGGACCGTCCGGCGCCATTTCGCACGCCAACGACGCCTTTCTGGCTGAGGTTGACCTGATCGACGCCACGCACGTCCCGGTGAAATCGGCCGATGGTATGGATATTCAGACCTGGCTCATTCCGCCAACCGGCTTCGACGAGTCGTCGGGTGCGAAACATCCCCTGATTCTGCAAATCCACGGCGGTCCCCATTCAATGTACGGCTACGCTATGTTCCATGAAATGCAGCTGATGGCGGCCAAGGGCTACGCCGTCCTCTTTTCCAATCCCCGGGGATCGGCGGGGTACGGGCAGGACTTCACGGGTTGCACCAAAGGGATCTGGGGCGAGGCGGACATGCCCGACATCCTCGCCGCGATCGATGCCGCCTGCCAGCTTCCATGGGTAGATACCGACCGGTTGGGCATCACCGGAGGATCCTATGGCGGCTACCTCACCATCTGGACCGTTGGGCACGACACCCGGTTCAAGGCCGCCGTTACCCAGCGCTGCGTCTCAAACTTCTACTCCTTCTTCGGCACCAGTGACATCGGCACGACCTTCGGCGTGACCGAATTCGATGGACTCCCTTGGTCCGACGCCGACAAGCTTCTGCGCCACTCGCCGATCAGTTATGTCGACAGGATCGTGACGCCGCTGCTGATCCTGCACAGCGAGCAGGATTTAAGGTGCCCGATCGAACAGGCCGAGCAGATGTTCGCCTCGCTCAAATACATGGATAAGTATGTCGCCCTTGTCCGGATTCCCGACGAGGGGCACGACCTCTCCCGCTCGGGCACCCCGAGCCGGCGCCTGGCCCGACTCCACCACTTGGTCGGCTGGTTCGACCAGAAACTCTAGGTTCATCGCATTAGGATCAGGAACGATGTCATGATGCCTCGCCATGCGGCTCTGCGCGCGATTGCCACCGATCTCGAAAGCGATCTCGACGCGGCCTACGGAACCGACGCGGGACGAACCATCACCGGCGGTCAGCCGCTCGTGACGGCATTTGAGCGGTTCGGCAACCAGGCGGTGGAGCACGATATCACGCTTGAAGATGCGCTGGCGGTTGCCGTCGAGACACTCCAGGGATTGTTCGAGCGCACCGGCGGCATGGGCAACGACCCCGCGACGGTCAAGGCGGCGGGGGTCGCCCTGGCCGCCGGCGCGCGTGCTTACCAGGCTGGGGGGGACCAGGTGGCACCCGATCGAGTGCCACCGGAACCGATCCCAAGGCAGATCGCCCGGCTCTCCGCCCTGCACCAGATCAACCGGGCCGCGACGGCCAACCTCAAGCTCTCGGAAATGCTGGACACTGTGGTCCAGGTAGTGGCGCGAACCACGGCGAGCGATGCCTGCGAAGTCTTCCTGTACGATGACGCCACTGGGCTCCTCACCTTGCGGGCGGCCGTCGGGCTCAATCCGGCCTCCGTCAACGCCGTCACGATCCGGATCGGCGGCGGCATCACCGGCCGGGCCGCGCTCGAGGCACGGCTCATCTCGGCTCCGGACGCCCACCAACATGACAGCTTTCTTGCTCATCCCGGTATTGGCGACGAAATCTACACGTCCCAGATTTCGGTGCCAATCCTGATCCAGGGTCAGGGCAAACTGGTCGGTATTCTCAACATCCACTCGATGGAACGACGGGATCATGAGGACGATGAGCTGGAGTTCCTGCAAACCGCCGCCGGCGAGCTGGCGATCAGCATCGAAAACGCGCGCCAGTACAGCAGCACCGATGAACGCCTTCGCCAAAAGGTGGCCGAGCTTGGAACCCTCCAGCGGGTCTCCCGGATGCTCGCCTCGACCCTGGACCTGCCGGATGTGCTTCGCCTCATCAGCGAACAGGCAATTGAACTCATTCACGCCGAGGCGGCCGCGATCTTCCGCCTCAGCCGACAGCGATGGCAACGAATCCAGGACGCAACCCCGATCATCGAGTATCGGGTCGGACCCGTCCGCGAGCTGGCCCATCCCGAGGACCGGGACAATCTCGTCAAAGAGGTCATCCGCACCGGAACGACGAAGAGCAGCGACGTCCGCTACGTGGATGGCGTCAGCACCCTCTTCTGCCTTCCCTTGCGGACGGCCCGCGAACCTGTAGGAGCGCTCTGCTTCCGGCTGAATCACACCGGGGTTCCGGACGACGATACGCTGGGAATACTCCAGGCGTTTTCCGATTCGGCGGCGATGGCGATCGAGAATGCCCAGCTCTACCAGGACGCGATGCACAGCGTGCAGACCCAATCCGCCCTGGTTCAGGAGATGCACCACCGGGTCCGCAACAACCTCCAGACGGTGGCGGCGCTGCTCTCGCTTCAGTTGCGAACCGCGGAGGACGCGCCTTGGTCGACTGAAATCCGGGAGGCGATCAGCCGCATCCAGTCGATCGCCGCCGTCCATGACCTGCTGTCGGACGAGCAGCGGCTTGGCGGCACGACGGTCGATGTTATCGCCCGGCTCGTGGCTGAAGATGCGCACAGCACGCTCATCCCGCCGGGGCTGAAGGTTCACTTCGAGATTGAGCCATCGACCTTGCGGATACCGAGCCGGCAAGCAACGATCATTTCCTTGCTCATCAATGAACTGGCGGCGAACGCGATCAGTCACGGCTTCCAGAACCGGTCCGAAGGCGCCATCCGGATCAGGGGTTGGGAAGCCGATGACTGCGCGCACATCGAGGTCTTCAACGACGGGCGTGGTGTTCCCGACGGGTTCGACCCGGCCCAGAGCCGGGGGCTCGGCATGCGGATCACCCAGCGGCTCGTCACGTCGGACCTCAAGGGTACGTTCACCATCGCCTCGAACGATGACGGAACGCGCGCCCTCATCCAATTCCCGATCGTGGAGGACGATGAATTCAGTTAGGCGTTGGTCGCCTTCGAGCCCACGACGGGTCCTCCGTAAGCCTCGTCCAGGATCTCGACGATGTGCCGCACCGGCATCTCGGAGCCGTTGCGTTTGAGTGATGTTCTCAATTGCATGTGGCAACCGGGATTGGCGGTCACGACGCAATCGGCGCGGGTGGCCACGACGTTTTCCGCCTTTCGGTCGCCCAGGTCATCGGCCATCCGCTTGCGGATGATGTTGTAGATGCCGGCGCTCCCGCAACAGAGCGACGACTCCTTCATTTCGGTAATCTCAAGTCCCGGCACCTGGGCCAGGAGCTTGCGCGGCTGGGCGATGATCCGCTGGGCGTGCGCGAGATGGCATGGTTCCTGATAGGTGACTGTGGCCCTGACATCATGCGTTGGGGGAACGAGATCGCGGGCGGCGAGGTACTCAGTGACATCCTGGACCCGGCCGCTGAACCGTGCCGCCCGATCGGCATAGTTCGGATCGTCCTTGAGCAGGAACCCGTATTCCTTGAGCGCCGCGCCACACCCGGCGGCGGTCACGATGATCGGCGAAACGCCATCCCCGGCGAACGCGTCGATGTTGATCCGGGCAAGTTTCCGCGCCTCATCCATCATGCCCGAGTGAACGTGCAGCGCGCCGCAGCACTGCTGGGTGGCCGGAACGGCTGTCGCCACGTTGTTGTGGGCTAACACCCGACCCGTGGCCCGATTGACGTTCGAGAAAACCGTACTCATCACGCATCCGTTGAACAGGTCGATCCGATCCTCGACCAGCGGAGGATTCCAGGATTCCTTGCCCGAGACGAGTGGCGCCTCCTGGATCGGCGGCAACATCGCTTCCAGCGTTTCCAGCCGTACCAACCGCAGCACGCCGGTCTTCCGTAACGCCGCACTCAACCCCACCCGTTGGTAGAGCCGGAGACCGTTGACCATTGCCCGCATTCGGCTCACGCGAGAGAAGGGAAAATTGAGACCGGCCCTGCGTCTCACGCGCTGCCACAGAGGCCGGGGCCGGTGCTGCTCCAGTTGCGACCGCGCCGCCTCGACCAGCGGTCCGTAATGGACTCCCGACGGGCAGACCGCTTCACAAGCCCGGCAGTTGAGGCACTGGTACATCTGCTCGTCGAATTCGGGATCGAGCAGATCGAGCCGGCCATCGGCCACGGATTTCATCAGCCACAATCTGCCCCGCGGCGACGACGCTTCCTGACCGGTCAGCCGGTAGGTCGGACACGTCGGCAGGCACATCCCACAGTGCACGCAGGCCCGCAGCAGATCGTCGTCGGGCACGTCATCACCGGAATAGCCATGCTTCACGAGGTCGACAAGGGAAACTGCCATCTGTTCGTTCGTCCGATCCTGGATGATCAAATCCCAAAAAACTCGCCAGATTGATCCGGAACGCTAAACGGGGAGTCGCCCAAGGTTGAGGATACCGCCGGGATCGAATTGCCGTTTGACGGATCGCATGACCTCGATCCCTTCAGGCTCGGCGCCCCAGGTTGGCAACGATGACCGCAACGCCGGCGATGCTGACTCCAGCACGTAGTTCGCCCCGTCAGCGGCAGCAAGTGCGACGATCCCGGTTGCCAGGTCTTCGCCGTCGGTGGGCGTCATGATCCTGAGTGAGCCAAACCCGGGCGAAACCTGGATCGCGGATTCGTCTCCAGCGGTGACGTCGCCAATGCGCGTGGCGAGCGCCCGGATGTCGCGAGGCCGGGCGCCGAGGGCCAGGACTGTCTTCGAGTTATCCTCGGCATACTGGTTGACGAGTTCCCGCCAGAACGCCCGTGACTCTTCAACCTCCAGACGCGCGACTTCGGAACCGAGACATTGGGCGAAGGAATCGAGCGATGCCGCCACCGCTCCCGCCCGGCCCACCGATCGCGCGGAAACACGGACACCATCCCGATCACTGGTGACGACACATGCTTCGATCGACGGTTCGGCCGCGATGAGCCGGTGCGCGGCGTCGATTGCCAAACCAACATCGTCGAATGCCGCGAGCAACGTTCCATCAGCACGCGCCATCGGCGTCACTTTGAGATTCACCGAGGTCAGCACGGCCAGCGCTCCCCAGGAACCATGCAGGAACCGGGGAATCTCGAAACCGCTGACGTTCTTGACGACCATACCGCCCGCCTTGGCCAACAACCCGTCGCCCCGGACGAATTCGCACCCGATCAGCAGGTCCCGGAGCGAGCCCGACCGCAAGCGGCGCGGACCGACGAAGCCGGTGGCAACGAGCCCGCCAATGGTCGTCACGTCGGGAAACGGGACATCGATCGGCAGTTCCTGACCGCCTTCCCCCAACGCTCGCTGGATGTCAGCCAAGGTCGTGCCGGCCCGGACCGAAAGGGTGAGGTCCGCCGGCTCGTAACTCAGGATTCCCGTCAAACCGGTCAGGTCCAGGCCGAATCGGGCCGGTTCCGTCGGGTTCCCGGTCGCCAGGCTACGCCGCCCCCCGAATGGGATGACCGAGTGGTTGGCCGCGGTCGCTTCACGCAGGAAATCGGCAAGCCGGGAACCCGATTCGACCGCCACGACTTCATCAGCGAAGACCCCGGTTGCGAGTTCGTGCGCGTTGGTGGTGTCGTGTATGGACATCGGCATCAGACCGGCACGATTCCATGCTGTTGCTGCATCGCCTGCAGGTGCAACTGCTTGACTTCGCCGCACATGTAGCCGGTTGGGATCACCTTCTCGGGATTGAACCGCTGATCAGGATCGAAGGCCTCCTTGAGTCCCGCCATCGCCCGCAAGTCGCTTTCGCTAAAGACGAGCGTCATGTACCCTCGCTTCTCGGTCCCGATTCCGTGCTCGCCGCTCAACATGCCCCCAACCCTGACGCATTCGTGGATCAGGTCGTGGCTGGCTTCCAGGATTCGCTCGACATCGCCCGGCTTGCGGCGGTCGAAGAGCATGAGTGGGTGCAGGTTGCCATCCCCCGCGTGAAAGACGTTGGCGATCTGTAGCTTGTGGTGGCGAGCAATGGCTTCGACCGTCTCCAGGGTTTCGGGTAGGCGCGAGCGCGGGACGACCGTGTCGTGCAGATAGTAGTTGGGCGCAAGGCGGCCCATCGCGGCCAGAGCCATCTTGCGCCCTTTCCACAACAGGTCGCGCTCCGCCGCCGTGTCCGCGCTCCGCAGCGATG
Source organism: Chloroflexia bacterium (assembly GCA_013696265.1). GTDB lineage: Bacteria > Chloroflexota > Chloroflexia > Thermomicrobiales > UBA6265 > JACCYX01. The sequence goes on along the minus strand of JACCYX010000101.1, from coordinate 3,524 downwards.
TCGCACCGGCCTCGCGGCACAGGGCTTCGATTTCTTCAACTGACTCTGCGACTTCGACGGGGTGCCCGTCCGATTCGATCAGCAACACCGCCGCCGCGTCCATCGGGTAGCCGGCATGATAGGCCGGTTCGACGGCCTGGATGGTCAGGTTGTCCATCATCTCCAAGGAGGCCGGCAGGTTGCCGGCGGCGATAATGCTGGTCACCGCACGCGAGGCGTCGTCCAGCGAGCCAAAGGCGGCGAGCATGACGGTGGTCGCGGCCGGAATCGGGGTGAGTTTCACCAGCGCCTTCGTGACGATGCCGAACATACCCTCGGAACCGACAACGGCGGCCGTCAGGTCGAGCCCACCGTAGCCGTCCTGAGCCGTGCGGGTCCAGATCACCTCGCCGTTGGGAAGCACGATCTCCAGTCCGAGGATGTGATTGGTGGTGACGCCGTACTTGAGGCAGTGCGGTCCACCTGAGTTCTCCGCGACGTTGCCACCGATCGTGCAAGCTTTCTGGCTCGACGGATCGGGGGCGAAGAAGAGTCCCTGATCCCTCACGCCATCGGAAAGTTCGAGATTGATGACGCCGGGCTCGACGAGGGCGGTCCGGTCTAGCAAGTTGACGTCGAGCACGCGATCCATGCGCGTCAAGGATACGATGATGCCGCCGCGCTGGGCGACCGCCCCGCCCGAAAGGCCGGTACCGGCGCCGCGAGCCACAACCGGCAGGTCGGCGCGTTTCGCGAGCTTGACGATTGCCGACACCTGGTCGGTCGACCGGGGCAGGACGACGGCCGTGGGGGCGGCGGTGTCGACAGCGCCATCGACCGAACCGTCATATTCGTAGACGAGCAGGTCGACTGGCCGATGCCGGATGCCGTCGTGACCCACGATTCGTTCGAGTTCTTCCAGGAGCTGCTGTCGATCCATGTGGTGTCCCCATCACGCATTCCTGACCGGAACGCTGCTGCTCCGAGTGTCCCACGGGCGGGGCATCAGGTACAGGGGATCAGGCATCGGGGTGCTTGTATCAGGTGGCGGGATCGGCTCTCCAGTGGCATTGGCGCACGATCTGCGCGACCGATTGACTCGCCATCCATCACAATGGACTTATGAAACGTCTCGACGCCGACTCGGCGCCACGGTCCACCATGAACCCGTCGCCCGTTCCCTTCGATAGTCGCCGATTGGGCTATCGCGAAATCGCCTTGCTCCTGATCGCATCCGGGTTCGCGTTGCTGATGATGGACCTTGGGAATCTTGCGCTGATAACAGGCTGCGGAGTTGTTGCGCTCTGGGTCGTTGCGATGATCCGTGGACCTCGGCCCAGCCCCATCCTCACCTTCGTGTACGGCGCCGGCCTCTTCGTGACCTGTTTCTGGTGGCCGCAAGAAGGATGGTGGATATTGGCCATCGCCTTGACCTGGATCGGGGTCGCGCTCATCGTGTTCGGTATCGGGTTGACCCTTGCGCAGCGAATTCGCCGATCCTGATCTGTCAAGCCGTCTTCTGTTCCAACGGGCCGAGACACGCGATCGGCAACCCTACGAGTCCGGCGCGATTTCAGTTCAACACCCTACAACCCGTAGGCTTCCAAAAGCCGGAGCCAGACCTCGTTCATCGTCGGATAGGCGGGAACAGCGTGCCAAAGACGGGTCAGCGGCACCTCGCCGACAATCGCGATCGTCGCCGCGTGCAGCATTTCGGAGACGTCCTGCCCCGCGAACGCCACGCCGACGATTACGCCCTTGCCTTCATCGACCACGATCTGCGCCCAGCCCGTGTAGCCATCGGCATGGAGCGATGCCCCCGCGACATCGAGGTCCAGATCCACCGTCCGAACGTTGAGGCCAGCATCCCTGGCCTGGGACTCATTGCGGCCAACCATTACGAGTTCGGGATCGGTGAACACCACGCTGGGAACCGCGAACTCGTCGGCGGTCGAGGCGTACCGCGACCACGCTTCAACCTCGTCGCCCAGCTTTCCCGCCGCGCGGGCTACTATCGCGTTGCCCGTCATGCGCGCCTCGTATTTACCCTGATGGGTCAGCAACGCCTTGCCGGCCACATCTCCCACGGCGTAGAGCCAGCCGGCGGGAACGTCCTTCACGCGGCCATCGGCGCCCACCGTCAGCTTCTTCGACGTGACTCCAACGCTGTCCAGCCCGACATCTTCGGTCGCGGGATGCCGCCCGGTCGAAACCAGCACCTCGTCGACGATCACCGGCTCGCCGCCTTCGACGGCGATAGTGATTGGGCCGCCCTCCGACTGCGACAGGGAACTCGTCGTTGTGTTCAGCAGGAGCGTGATGCCGTCGGCTTCCAGGCCCTCGGCGACCAGTTCCACGGCCGGTTTGGGAAATCCCGACAAGAGGCCGCCCCGGGCGATGACCGTGACCTTCGAGCCAAGGCGAGCGAAGGCCTGGGCCAGCTCGACACCGGCCACGCCGCCGCCAAGCACGGCCAACCGGGGCGGGATCGACTTGGCCGATGTCGCCTCGCGGGTGCCCCAGATTCGGACCGTGTCGATACCGTCGATCTTCGGGATGGTCGGTGTCGAGCCGTTCGCGAGCACGACCGCCTGACGCGCTTCCCAGCACTCGACGGATCCGTCCCTGGCGGTGATCTCAACCTGCCGCTCACCCACGAGTCGACCATACCCACGCCGAAGCGTGATTCCAGCCTCTTCCACCCACTCGACCTGGCTGCTGTCATCCCAATTCGAGGTAAACGAATCCCGTCGCTTGAGGACGGCTGCTACATCGATCTCACCCGTGATGGCCTGCTTCGCCCCATCCACGTTGCGCGCGGCATGGAGCACCGCCGAGGAACGCAGCAACGCCTTAGACGGCATGCAGGCCCAATAGGAGCACTCGCCGCCGACGAGTTCGGTCTCGACGAGAATCGCCTCTAGCCCGCCCTTGACGACACGCTCGGCGACGTTTTCCCCGACCGCGCCCGCGCCGATCACGATAACGTCCGTAACGTTCCGTTCCTGCTCGCTCACCCTGTGTCCTTTCGCGATGACCATGTTGCCTCCCGACCGTGTTCGACCAGGTTCGATACGGTCCAGTCTACAAGCCTATTCCGGGCAAATGGCTCAAGGGAACGTAACGAAGCGGGCACAACAACGGCCCTCGTTTTCATGAGGGCCGCTGCCTGATCTGGTGGAGATGGGGGGAATCGAACCCCCGTCCAGAGCCTTTTGCCGGACATTTACTACACGTTTAGTCGGTGTTTTTCGTGCCTGTTACCACTCCCGCCGACAGGATGGGTAACCGGTGAGCCAGACTGTCTTGGATGATGGCGCTCTGGCAAACTAGATCATCGCATTCCATCTTGGTGACGCTCAGGATCCGGACCGACGGAACGAGTCCGGCTGAACGCGCTGACTAGAGGTCTAAGACTTAGGCAGCGTAGGCGAGTTGCGGTTGTTTCGCAGCTACAGGTTTGCCCGTTTTTACGAGGCCTCGGGCACCTCGACGTGCAATGGCCTGGCGTCCGACCCTGTCGAAACCGGACATCCCCAGAACAT
>JACCYX010000094.1 GCA_013696265.1 Chloroflexia bacterium | reverse complement strand
GTAAGTGGCCGGGCTCATCAGGGCTACCACGCACCCAGGTTCGCCGCTCGTTTCCGCCTCGTTTCGCTGAATCATGTCTGATGTCCGCTCGCCCATCAGCTCGTCATTCCGAGCTTGCGAGGCAGCGACGCGCAGCGGAACGATATCCCTGCGCGAAGCGCTCGACGACGCAGCGAAGCGATAGTCGGCGCTCTGAGGCCAGATCCTGAAACGCACCGACTACCACCTACTCTCGCTCAAAGTCGTTCTATACGCCCACAAGTATCCATAGCGTGCCCAGGTCCGACTCCGTCGGATGCGCTTCGCGCAGGGATACCGCTTCGCTGCCTCGTTCCTCGGAATGACGGTTTTGGGAGGCGCATGACGGAAGCGAAGCGCTAAAAAGCCCAGCCAGTGCGTGCCATCACGCCTTACTCCCGGGCCGGCTCGTCGAAGCGGAGGAAATCATCCTGGCGGCGGCTGAACACACCGTGCAGCAGGTGATGGAAGGCGTAGACCTCGAGCGCGAACGGCAGGTAGCCGCCGTAGCCGAGCAGTGGCATCTCGAACACGAGCGGCCGCGACGCGTAGGGGATGTCGTAGACCCACTTCGGCATCGACCAGTAGTTCCACATCTCCCAGAAAAAGCCGCAGGTGAGCCCGGCCGCGAAGAGCACCAGCACGGTGTCCCAGCGACCCCCGGCAACCTGGGCGGCGATGCTCGGCGATCCGGTCAGGGCGTTGATCGCGTCGGCCAGCAGGAAGAGCCCGATCCAGACGAGCGGGAAGGCCACCTCGGGAAAGGCGAGCGAGGCGACGAACATCGCCAGCCCGAGCGCGGCGATCACCACCAGCCCGCCGCGCGACGGCGCGAACCGGACCCAGCGCCGGGCGGGAGCGAACGGGCGAAAGCCGCGGTAGAACTCGGCGGTAACGAAGATCGCCGGCATCACGGTCGAAAACGCGATCGAGGCGATCGCGACATAGGTAAGCGGGACATAGTCGTGCGTCAGCACGTAGCGCCAGTTGCCGAGGAATTGGTTGGCGAACTCGAAGAGCCACCAGAGCGGCAGCGAGAAGACGAAGAGGAGGACGAAGCGGCGGCCGCTTCGGGTCAGCGGGGAGGTGCCGGTGCGCCGCGCGGTGAGGCCATCGACGGTCAGGATATACCCTAGCCAGAGTGGGAGGAAGGTGTAGGAGGAGAATGGCTTTGGCCCGAGCCAGGCCAGCGGCCAGGCGATCGCGACCAGCGCCAGCCCGGCGGCCAGTTGCCGCGGCAGCCGCCAGCCAGCCTCCGCCACCCCGGTACGTTCAGCTATTTCCATGAAGCGGCCCTGGTCACGCGGCATATCTCCTATGGCCGGACTATACGACGCCCAAACCCGGTCTCGCTACCCGAAGGGCTCACCGTCACCCCGCCAGGAGTGGCCACGCAGCTCAGCGATCACGATCAGGAGACGCTCCTCGATCGCCATCGCCCGGTATTGCGGGTATTTCGCCCGCAGCGCGTCGATCGCGCTGGCGTGGATCGATGCGCCAGGTTCGACCACGGCTGCCCGGCCCCGGATCTGGACGAACGCCAGCCTCGACCAGTCCTCATCATAGCGGTCGACGACGAAGCTGACCGCCGGATTGGACTGGATGTTGCGCACCCGCGCCAGGTTCGCGTCCGTCACGCGCTTGGGCTTTTCGTCGAGCACGCTGACCACGACCGGCTCATCCCCGTCGAGCACGGCGAAGCAGAAGGGCACGACCGCGGGCCGGCTGGCGGCATCGACCGTGGCCAGCCGCCCAACCCGCGCCGCGCGCACGAAGGCCAGCTCCGCTGGGGTCAGCGGCCGTCCTGCCGATATGGTTTCGCTGTCGGGTGGAGTCATCATCGCCATGCCGCTGGCCCTCGCCGAAGCCCACATCGCACCACGGGGCGTTGCCTTTCGGGGCTGACTGGGCGGCGATGCCTCATGCGTACCGAGCCCGGCGAGCTACGCGCTCACAGTCGCCGATCCCGTGGCGAGATGCTTGTTCAAGCAACGCATGATGTCGCTTCCCCGGTACGACTCGTATTGGCCAGTCTCGTCCCGTGCTTCGCTGAGCGAGAGGTCATCGAGCACACCTGGCCCATCCGCATCGACGAGTGCCTGGACTGTTCGGGCAATTTCGTGGAAATCATCGGTTTCGTCGATGAGCGAGGCCGATGGGATATCCCACACCTGGAACTTCGCCATGATTGTTTCTCCCTAAGATGGAGCCGGGTGCAGATCCTCATGCCAGTCTCGATCGAGAAAATCGGGTAACAAGGCCAGATCGGGGCCAAGCAACGTAAAGTGCCCTTCGTCGCCCACCAGTCGTTCGAGCGAAAGGTCGGATCCGGCAAGAATAGTGTACCGGACGATAAGGAACCCTATGACGTGACCGTTGCGATCGCCATTGCGCCGGGCATGGCTGAGCGACCGGTAGACACTCAGGCCCGTTGACGCTCGGCGTTGTTCAGGAGTTCTCCCAATGGGGTGCCCTCGTCGATCGAACTGAGTCCGATACTCACTGGCATCAGGTGGAAACGCCCTGGCCGAGCGATAGATGAGGGTCTCCGAATCGATCACCTTTCGACCCTGACTCGACATTCGCGGTCATCCTCTGAACGGTTATCGATCATGATTGCACATCGCCGATCCCGCCGCCCGGATGACCTTCCGCCGCGATACAATCATTCCGACAGGGAGAAGCCACAACGTGCCACGCATCAGCTGGAACGAAATCCAGGACCGCGCCGCCGCCTTTGCGGGCCGCTGGGCCGGCGAAACCTACGAAAAGGGTGAATCGCAGTCGTTCTGGAGCGATTTCCTCGCCATCTACGACATCGACCGCCGCCGCCACGGCGCCTTCTTCGAGTACGCGATCAAGAAGGGCAGCGGCAAGCAGGGGTTCATCGACCTCTTCTGGCCGCGCAAGCTGCTGGCCGAGCAGAAATCCGGCGGCAAGGACACCGGCAAGGCCCGCCTCCAGGCCTACGAGTACCTCGAAACGATGCCCGACCACGACCTTCCCCAGGCGATCGTGGTCAGCGATTTCGCCACCTTCGACCTGATCGACACCCGCACCAACGCCGGCGTCACCTTCCCGCTCGAAGACCTTCCCAAACAGGTCCGGCGCTTCGCCTTCCTGATCGACGAGACCGGCCAGGCCTACGAGGAAGAAAACCCGGTCAACCGCGACGCCGCCGAGAACATGGCGAAGCTCCACAACCAGCTGGCGGCCAGCCGCTACGGTGGGCGCGACCTCGAACTGCTGCTCGTGCGGCTCGTCTTCTGCCTCTTCGCCGACGACGCCCGGATCTTCGAGCGCAACATCTTCGCCAACTACCTGCGCAACCGGACCCAGGCCGACGGCAGTGATTTTGGGCCGCGCCTGGTCAAAATCTTCGAGGTGCTCAATACGCCGGTTGAGGAGCGCCAGACCACGCTCGACGAGGACTTGCGGGCGTTCCCCTACATCAACGGCGGGCTCTTCGAAGCGACGATCCGGGCCCCGGATTTCACGAGCGGGACGCGGCGCGACCTGCTCACCGCCGCCCTGCTCGACTGGGGCAAGGTCAGCCCCGCCATCTTCGGCAGCATGTTCCAGGGGGTGATGGACGCCGCCGTGCGCCGCAACCTCGGCGCCCATTACACCAGCGAGAAGAACATCCTGCGCGTGATCAAGCCGCTCTTCCTGGACGACCTCTACGCCGAGTTCGCCCGCGTCCGCGACAGCCCGCGCGAGCTGCGCCGCTTCCACGAGAAGCTGCCGTTGTTGAACTTCCTCGACCCGGCCTGCGGCTCCGGCAACTTCCTCGCCATCACGTACCGGGAATTGCGGCGGCTGGAGCACAAGGTGGTCCAGGTCCAGACCCGGGGCCAGAAATCGCTGTTCGACGTGCGGGAGCTGCTGAAGGTCAACGTCGACCAGATGCACGGGATCGAGATCGAGGAGTTCCCGAGCCTGATCGCCCAGACCGCGCTCTGGCTGACCGACCACCAGATGAACCTGGAGGCGTCGCAGATGCTGGGCCAGCACTACGTCCGCCTACCGCTGACGGCGAGCGCCAACATCGTCCACGCCAACGCGCTGACCACCGACTGGGCCGATGTCGTCGCCCCGGAGCGGCTCAGCTACGTCCTTGGAAACCCACCGTTCATCGGCCAGACTTATCAAAGTCCAGCGCAAAAGCGAGAAGTCGCGGCAGTACTCTCGGATATTCCCCGAACAGGTGTCCTTGACTTTGTTAGCGGTTGGTATGGCAAAGCGACGGAGATGATGCAACGGAACCCGCGGATAGAGTCTGCGCTCGTATCGACAAACTCAATAACTCAGGGTGAACAAGCGAGCATTCTATGGAGAGACCTTCTTGATAAGGGTGTGGAGATCAATTTCGCTCACCAGACATTCAGATGGTCCAATGATGCGCGAGGGGTGGCCGCGGTTCACTGCATTATTGTGGGCTTTGGCTTGAAGGGAAAAGAACAGAGGCGGATTTTCGAGTATCTGGATATTGCTGGCGAACCGATTGAGGTTTCGGCAAGCAATATCAATCCATATCTCGCAGACGCACCTGATCTTGTCGTTGTGAATCGCCCACGTCCACTTGGACACGTGCCAGTGATGGCTTGGGGAAACAAGCCGACCGATGGAGGGCACTTCCTCCTTTCACCTGAAGAAAGAGCACAGGCTGTTGCCAATGAACCGGATATTACGACGTGGATTCACCGCTACATTGGAGGAGGCGACTTCATCAATAGCTTGGAAAGATACTGCTTGTGGCTAAAGGACGCTGCCCCTCAGGTTGTGAGGAACTCCGCATTCATTCGGGATCGAGTGGAGAAGGTGCGAGAGTTCCGGTTAGCAAGCAAGGCACCTACGACCCGAGCCTATGCGCAGTATCCAACCCTCTTTCGCCAAATCTCACAACCTGATGTTCCCTATTTGGCAATTCCGGAAGTGTCGTCGGAAAGGCGAGATTACATTCCTATTGCGTTCTTCTCGCCCGACATCATATGCAGCAACACGGTGCAATTTATTGCGGGAGCCGAGAACTACCACTTCGGTGTCCTTACCTCGCGGATGCACATGGCGTGGGTACGTACGGGCTGTGGTCGGCTCAAGAGCGACTACCGATACTCGAAGGACATCGTCTACAACAACTTCCCGTGGCCGGAGAATGTCACCGAAGCCCAGACCGCCGCCATCGAACGCCTCGCCCAGGCCGTGCTCGACGCCCGCGACGAGTTTCCCGGCTCCACCCTCGCCGACCTCTACGACCCGCTCACCATGCCGCCCGCGCTGGCCAAAGCCCATCAGGCGCTCGACCGGGCGGTGGACCGCCTCTACCGCAAGGAGCCGTTCAAGTCCGACGCCGACCGGGTGACGCTGCTGTTCGAGCGGTACGGGGCGTTGGTGGGATGAGCGCATCAGGGGACTAATGGAGGCTCCAGACTCCCGATTCCGTAACCCGAAGGATGGACGGTCTCTCAATGTTCTGCGTTTGCTCACGAATCAGTGTTGCCACGGCGAATGCCAGCGCTAAGTCTGCAGACGCCGCGTGGGCGGTAACTGTGAAATATTCGGTAGGAGCATGCACCGTCGCTGTCCAGGCAACAGGATCAGTGTCATGTTGAATCAAAACCCACGCCCCTCCCCGCTCCTCAACTAACGCGCCTAATACCCCTTGACACTCTCCATCGCGCTTTACACCCAACGTTTGAAGAATGACCCACGTGGTAGCTACATGATCTGCATTCGATGTGATCTCGTATGGGATCGTGAGATGCGAATCCAGTGGTGGAAGTGCATCGACTGGGATTTTGGTTTTTCTGAAACCAGCCGGAGCGGCCTCATGTTGCCATGAGATTACACCGTGGCGAAGGGGTACCAGTTTATCGGCTAGAAGGTCGAGGTTAGTTTCGCGGTCGAGAAAGCGAAAGACGAGTGGGGGCCAACGTATCGATCGAAGAGATGTGCCCGCGAGGTTCGGACTGTCTGGTCGTGACCATCCGAACGCCACACTATTCATGTCGATTAGATCGAGGTTCATCCCAGCAGGAGTGAGAGACCATGACTCCAGTCGCTCGTCAAAATGCTCCAGATCATCACGGAGGCTACGACCGTGAAGCACCGACGAATCAGTAATACCGAGTATGCGCCGCAATGCTTCACCACGTTGGTCACGTACTTCTTGCTTGATTGGAGACTTTCGGGAACAGGGCGGCCAAAGAATTTTTGAAATGTTCGCCACATGAGACAGGAAGGCATGGGCCAATAGTAACCTCTGGCCTTCGAATTCATCTTGCACTCGAAAGTAATCGTCAGAGAAGAACGGGACATCCTCGGTTGTGGCCTTTAGGCAGAGGCGGATCAGATCAATGTAGGCACGTAACGCCAATCTGCTTTGGATTTCCAATTCCCGCATGAAAAGCCACACGGGTTTGAGGTCGGTATCGATGTTCATATTTTCAGTGTAGAGGAGTTTAGAGGTGTGATGGAGCGCCTCTGATGCACGGAGCCCCCACCGTCGCGAGGATCCACGCCAGCCGTTCAAGTCGAACGACGAGCGCTTCGCGCTGCTCTTCGAGCGATATCGGGAGTTGATGGAGTAGAGGAGATAGCGGTTGAACCAGCCGCAAGACCTATGGGCACAACGTCGGAATCGCCTGAAAGACCCGTCGCCGTTGTTCGTCCTCATCCACCGTCACGCCGCTCTCGCAGCCTTGCCTCATCGCGTGTAGGGTGGCGCGGGTCGCGGAATGGAATCGCGTTGCCAGCGATGGGTGAGGCAGGAGATTCGAGGAACGGTTCAGGGCATGGTCGCCGGTGAGGATCGTGGCGTCGTCGAAGAAGACCCGGCTTTCGGGCAAATCGAGGATCACCTGCTTCAGGAACCGGCCGAACACCACCCCAACGACCGCGTCCGACTTGATGTCGCGCAAGGCGGCCAGCACGTCGTTGATCGGATCGACGTAGTTGGGCCGGTCGCGTCCGTAGAAGAGGATCGACAACTCGTCGAGGTCGGCGTCGTAGAACGCCTCGATGCGGTGACGATCGAGGCTGTCCAGAGGCGGGAGTTCCAGATGATGGTGGGGGTAATGGTGTCGGCCATTTGCGTACCTCCGAAGCCTTTTGCCGTTTGCCGGGATAGATCCCGATGACTGTCCCGTTGGTAACATCATCATATCGCCCATACGGCTGGACGCCTCGACATTGCTGACATCTAACCTGGATTGCCTGTATCATGAGTCGGCAGTGTCAGGAGTGATACATGGTTACCGGGAACGTGATGGACGCGATCGAGCCGG
>JACCYX010000081.1 GCA_013696265.1 Chloroflexia bacterium | reverse complement strand
CGCGCAGGGATTCCTCGCAAGCTCGGAATGACGGCTGTGGGTGCAGACAACTGTTTCCGGGCGCGGCATAGTGGCTTTCCATATGACGTGTCTTGAGCGATCGTTCACCCCACCCAAAACCAAATCGTCATTTCAGGCGTTACATACGCATGGGCCGATGACCCTGAGGCACATCTTGCACCTCGCCTGACAGTGAACGTACGCTATATGTGTACGGACACGACTTCCAGTCGATATGGCGATTCCATCCTGCCCTCCGGAGACATTCCAGATGAAACGTCCACCACGCGCGTTGCGCTCGTCCCTGGCCAGGGCGCGATCCTGGCCTATCCTCGTTCTTACCCTGCTCTCGTGCATCACGGCACCGGTTTCGGCGCAGGCGGCGGCGATGTCCTGGCCGGCCCTCGACCAGTCGCTGGCGGCGCTCGCGCCCCAGAGCAACCTGCTGGTGGCCGAGTTCCAGGGAGGCGCCTGCGCCACGATCCACGGCCGGAACGAGGCGACGCCGCTCGCCATCGCCTCGACGTTCAAGCTCTATGTGCTTGGGGAGCTGGCACGCCAGATCCAGGCCGGCGAAGTCGATTGGGACGATGGCATCGTGCTGGCCGACAGCCTGCGCAGCATGCCGTCCGGCGATTACGCCTGGGTGGCGGCGGGCACGGTAGTCGATGTCCAGAGTCTCGCCGAGGCCATGATCCGGCAGAGCGACAACACCGCCACCGACCACCTGATCGATTTCCTCGGACGCGAAAACGTGCAGCGCGCCTTTGCCGCCTACGGCCACAGCGCCCCCGAAACCAATATTCCGTTGCTCCTGACCAGGGAGTTGTTCGGCATCAAGATGTCGCAGTCCCAGGGCTGGATGGACCGGTACATGTCGTCCACCGACGATGAACAGGCGCGCCTGCTCGAGGAGGAGATCGATCCGCTGACGATCAATCCCGCGGCTGGCTGGGGAAACTGGAACGGCCCGACGGCGATCGAGGGCATCGAGTGGTTCGCATCGGCGGCCGACCTCTGCCGGGTGACGGCCTCGTTGTGGTCGATGGGTGCGCAAGCCGACCTCGAACCGGTGCGCGAGATCCTGACGAGCAATCGCGGCGGCGTGCCGGATACGGCGGCCTGGCCGCGCGCGGGCTACAAGGGCGGCTTCGAGGCGGGCGTCCTGAACATGACCTACATTCTCGAGCGGTCCGACGGGCGCGTCTTCTTCGTCAGTGCGGGGTACAACCAGCCACGGGGCGCCATCGACCAATCGGCCGCCAACGCCGAACTCGACGGGGTTTTCGCCTGTCTCGGCGTCGTCTTCGGACCCGGTTCCTGCGCCGACCCGGAATGACACCGGGCCGCCCAATTGGCCGCCCTCATCCGGTAACGCCTGATGCATAGTGCGGGTGCTTGTAGGGGCGGTCCCCGGTCGCATACGAAATCGACGCGACGACGCACAGGGTGTCCGCCCGGTTCGCGGCACACCCGATTCGGCCATTCGTCACCAGCCGGGCGGACTCCACGGTTTCCCGCAATGTGCATCATCCACCCGCGGAACTGGCAAGACCCGAACGATCACTTCGCGGACCGTTCCCGGACGCGGTCCGCGAGCAGTTCCGCGATGTGCCGGACCTCGATCTGCCGGCCCGAGGCGTCGAGCCCGCCGCGCAGGTGCATGATGCAGCCCTGGTTGTCGGTCACGATCAGCCGCGTGCCGGTGGCCTCGGCGTTCTTCAGCTTGCGGTTCATCAGCCGCTCGGCGACAGCCGGGTACTCGAAGCTAAACGACCCCCCGAAGCCGCAGCAGAGCGTGTTTTCTTCAAGTTCGACCAGGCGATCGCCCATCACGCCTTCGATCAGGGAGCGGGGTTCGGCGGAAAGGCCCAGTGCGTTTAGGCCCTGGCAGGAATCATGGTAGGTCAGCTCACGCTGGCCACCGTCGAGCGCCGCCAGGCTGCCCGGCGGAAGGCTCGCCACTGTTGCCAGGAATGAGGTGAAGTCGACGATCTTGTCCGAAACGGCCTGGGCTCGTGGCAGCCACGCCGGGTCGTTCCGGAACAGATGTGCGTAATCCTGCCCCAGCATCGCCACGCAGCTCGCGCTGCCGGAGACGATGTAGTCGACGGGGATTGACTCCAGGCGCTCGATCGTTTGCCGTGCCATCGCCTTCGCGTGTGGTACATCGCCCGAGTTGTTCGGGATCAACCCGCAGCAGTGCAAGCCCTCCGGATGCATGACCATCACGCCGAGCGCGGCGAGCACGGTTGCGACCGCCTCGCCCTGTTCCGGGTAGATCCGGTCCGTCATGCAGCCGGGAAAGTGCGCCACGGTCAGCCCCGCCGCTCCGTTCGGGATGATAGGTGGGGCGCCGGTGGTCGGACCCGATCTGAGCCGGTCACGCAAGGGGCGTTTCGCGAGTGCCGGCAGGCTGCGCCAGCGGGTTTGCGTCTTCAGCACGGGCAGACGCCGGTCGCGGATCATCTTATGGCCACGGGTCAGCGGCAATTGCGCCCTGGTTCCGATCTTGAGCAGCACGTTCATCGCCCGGGCATGCGAATAGAGCCCGAGGATTGCCGCCTTCGGTCCCTTCATTCCCTGTTCGGCGGCGACCATCGCCCGCACGTCGAGGATCTGGCGCGGCAATGGGATATCGACCGGGCAGACCTGTTCGCAGGCATTGCAGGAGAGGCACAGGCTCTGGGGTCCAGCCGCCGCCTCGATGCCGTGCAGGAACGGTGTGACCACTAGCCCGATCGCGCCCGAGTAGATGTGCCCGAAGACGTGCCCGCCGACCTCGCGATAGGGAGGGCAAACGTTGGCGCAGGCGGCGCAGCGGATGCAGTGCAGCGCCTCGCGGAACTCCGGCAACTCCCGCATCCGGCGACGTCCGTTGTCGACCAGCACCAGGTGCTGTTCCTGTCCTGGCGACGGTCCATGGATGAACGTGGTGTAAACGGTGAGCCGTTGGGCGGTGGCGCTCCGGGCGAGCACCCGGAGCTGCGTCATCGCGTCCTCGTAGGTCGGCACGAGCTTTTCGATGCCCGCCAGCACGACGTGGACGGGCGGGATCGATGAGGTCAACCGGCCGTTGCCCTCATTCGTCACCATCATGACCGTGCCGGCTTCGGCGATCAGGGCGTTGGCGCCGGTTATGCCCATTCCGGCGTTGAAGAAGACATCGCGGATTGCGTCGCGGGCGGCATGGACCTGTTCGGTGACGTTCTCGCGCGAGATCTCGCGGCCGAGTTCCTTCGTGAAGACTTCGCCGACTTCCTGCCGGGCGAGGTGAATCGCGGGCATCACCATGTGGCTCGGGCGCTCGCCCCGTAGCTGCACGATCCACTCGCCGAGGTCGGTTTCGACGACTTCGATCCCGTCCTCGGCGAACCGCTGGTTAAGCTCGATCTCCTCGCTGACCATCGACTTCGACTTCGCGACGAGCTTCACCCCGTGCCGCACCGCGATGCGATGGATGATCGCCGTGGCTTCGCCGGCATCCATCGCGAAGTGGACCGTCGTGCCCGCCGCCTCGATGTGGGTTACGAACTGGTCGAGGTACTGGTCGAGGTTGTCGATCGCCTCGGTCTTGGCCGCCTTGAGCGAGTGCCGGAGAACGTCGAAATCGATCTCTTCCATCACGCCGGCGCGGGACGACTTCCAGGATTGCTGGAAGTTGGTCAGGTTACGGGCAAGCTGGGCGTTGCCGAGGGCATCGCCATACCGCTCCCCAAAGGGACGGTCGTCGTGCCCGTGGTCGTGTACTTCCTCGTACTCGGCATCGAGCGGCAGATCGGTCGAAGGTGCTGCCATGATTCCGCGAAACCTCCCGTACTGGCTGGACTTGTGCCGGCCACAAAGTGTCCGCTCACGGCACCATGTAGGGTTGCCGAGCTTGCTCCGCTCGTTCAGGCAACCGGATCGTGGCCCCTTCGGGCCGAGACAAGCTCGGTAACCCTACCAAGATCCGGCGTGCGGGCCACCCCACGCCCACGCCTACGTCAACTCATCGACCAGGACGACGTGGAACACGGATGGCCCCTGGACGCCGACGGTCAGTTGCCGTTCGATGTCGGCGGTCCGGCTCGGTCCCGTGACGAACGTGGCGTACGAAGCACCGCGCGCGGAAATGGTTCGCAGCACCTCGGCTGCCTTATCGAGCGAGGGCATCAGCGCGGCGAGTGGACAGACCACGATGAGCGTTTCCGTCATCAGTGTTACCGAGCGGGAGTTCACATGTGGCTCGGAAAGAATGACGCTTCCGGTTTCGGCGATCGCGCCTTCCGCGATCGCCAGGCCGAGCGGCTGATCGCGCACCTCCGCCGGGTTCGCCGGAACTCTCGTCTCGAATCCAACTCGCTGGAGACAGGCGACCAAATCGGGCGCTTGTCGTGTCACATCTTCGGAAACCCAGATCGTTGGAGCCGCCGCAACGGCGGCAATCGCCAGGATCGACGAAGCCACCGCCTCGCTGTCCGTCGCGGTGCTCGCGTGCCCGCCCACGGCGGCGAGGCGGGACGCGAACAGGCTGACGAGTTCCTGGGTTGTGGGAAGCTGGATAGTCATGAGGCAACGGCATGCGTATCTTGTAGGGGAACCCCCTGTGGGTTCCCGCTGCTCGTCAATGCCGGACCACGGGAAGGCACATATCCAGCGGGGCCGGCCTTCCCCTACAAGTGCCACGTTCTGGCAGGCCACCTTACAACGTCGCGCCGATGAGCCACGGGTTGAATTCTTCCTCCCCGATACCGGCCGCTTCGCTCTTGCTCGGCTTGCCGGAGGCGATCTCCAGGATCACGTCGAGGATCTCCGCGCCCATCGCTTCGAGCGAGAGACCATCCAGCATCTTGCCGGCGTTGATGTCCATGTCCGGCTCCTGTTTGGCGTAGAGGTCGCTGTTCGTCGCGATCTTGATCGAGGGCGCCGGCTTGAAGCCGAACGCCGAGCCGCGCCCTGTGGTGAAGACGACGACGTTGCAGCCGCCCGCTACCTGGCCGGTGGCCGAGACCGGATCGTAACCGGGCGTGTCCATGTGCACGAAGCCCCTGGTGGTGATCCGTTCGGCGTAATCGACGACATCGTTCATCGGCGTCGTGCCGGCCTTGGCGATCGCGCCGAGCGACTTTTCGTAAATCGTGGTCAGGCCGCCGAGCTTGTTTCCCGGCGAGGGGTTGTTGTCGATCGAGGCCCCGAACATGGCGGTGTACTCCTCCCACCAGTGGATTTTGTCCACCAGTTTCTGGCCTACCTCCGGGGAGATCGCCCGGCGGGTGAGGATGTGCTCGCCGCCGTAGACTTCACTCGTTTCCCCAAGCACGATCGTGCCGCCCTGCTTCACGATCAGGTCGCCGGCGTAGCCGAGGGCCGGGTTGGCGGTCACGCCCGACCAGCCGTCGGACCCGCCGCACTGAAGGGCAACCACCAGTTCCGAGGCCGGGACCGGTTCGCGCCGGGCCTCGTTCGCCTTCGGCAGCAGCGCC
Organism: Chloroflexia bacterium; assembly: GCA_013696265.1. Lineage (GTDB taxonomy): Bacteria > Chloroflexota > Chloroflexia > Thermomicrobiales > UBA6265 > JACCYX01. The sequence goes on along the minus strand of JACCYX010000081.1, from coordinate 146 downwards.
TCGACCGCCGCGATCCCGGCTTCGACGGTTTTCAGGAAACCGCCGTCCTCCTGGATCGTCAGCACCTGGGGCCGGTGGCCATCATCGAGGTGACCGATGTCGATGATGTCGTCGGGCTGGTTCGTTTCGCAGCCCAAGCTCACGAT
>JACCYX010000072.1 GCA_013696265.1 Chloroflexia bacterium | reverse complement strand
TAGAGTGCGGTCGGCTTGCCGTCGAAGACCGTGCCGGGTCGGCTGATCTCCCAGCGTTCGCCGCTACAATCCACCGTCGCTGAACCCTGGAGCGGCACGAGGCAGATTTCGTCCCGGCCCGTCGCGTAGCTGAAGGTCTTGCCGGCGGCGATCCGGATCGTCCTCAGGCTGACGTAGGTCCAGCCAGCCTCCTTGGGGCCGACCTCGACTCCGGTGCTAGGGTAGGTGAGCGCGGAAGAGTGGAGAAGAAGCTCGTCTGGGTTACGCACTGATGGTCATCCTCGATTCGAGTTCGCTATCGATCCCGTTCGCGACTTCACCGGCCGCGATCGGTCTACCCAGCCGTCTCGACTCTTCGGCCAAGATCGCGAGACGCAAGGCGGCCCGGCCATCGGCCCCGGTGACTTCAACTTCGGTATCGCTGACGACGGCCTGAAGGAACGACAGGACTTCGGCCTCATAGGCATCCTTGAATCGCTCCAGGAAAAAATACTGGTGGTCTTCGCGAACGCCCGAAGCAGTCAGGTGGCGGACCGGGGTTTGGCGGGAGTCGCCGATGTGGATCGCGCCTTTCGAGCCGAAGACCTCGGTGCGGACATCATAGCCGAACCCGGAGCGGCGGCTGTTCTCGATGCTCGCCAGCGATCCGTCGGCGAACCGCATCGTGACGATGCTGGTGTCGATGTCCCCGGCGGCCAGCACTTCGTCGCCGGTCAACGCGCTACCGACGGCGAAGATTTCGACCGGGTCGTGGCCCTTGAGCCAGCGAACGCAGTCGAAATTATGAATGGTCATGTCGCGAAAGAGTCCACCGGACTTTTCGAGATAGGCGGGCGGCGGTGGGGCCGGGTCGCGCATGGCGTCACGGATCATCTCGATCGTGCCAAGTTCGCCATCCGCGATCTTCCGGTGGGCGGCGGCGTACCCGCTGTCGAAGCGGCGCTGGAAGCCGACCTGAAGACGCGTTCCGGCCCAATGCACCGCCGCCAGGGCCCGGTCCGTCGATTCGAGATCGAGCGCGATCGGCTTTTCCGTGAAGGCGCTCGTGCCGGTCCGGGCGGCTTCCTCGATGCAGGCGGCGTGGGTTTCGGTCGATGAGGCGATGATCACCGCGTCGATCGTCGGGTCGTCGAAGATCGTCGAGATGTCCGTCGAAACCGTTTCCAAACGGTACTCGGCGGCAATAGTACGCAATGCCCCCTCGTTAGAATCCACCAGGCCGGCGAACTCGCACCGCTCGGGATGAGCGAGCAGCGTCCGGAGGTGAATTTTGCCGATGCGGCCGCAGCCGATCAGGCCGACTCGTGGTCGAGCGTTCATTTGCCCGTCGCCTTCGCTCCGGCCTTGAGGGCCAGGAGTTCGAGGCCGGCGTCCGCGACGTGACGTGGTGTGAGACCGTACTTCTCCAGCAGCGCGTCGTTCGGTCCGGACTCGCCGTAGGTGTCCTGGAGGCCGACCCGTCGCATCCGGGTCGGAATGTGCTCAGACAGGACTTCCGCCACCGCGCTCCCCAAGCCTCCAATGATTGAATGGTCTTCGGCAGTCACGATCAGGCCGGTCGCCGCCGCCAGGTCGCAGATCGCGTCGACATCAAGCGGCTTGAGCGTCGGGACGTGGAGCACCGCCGCGGAAATACCCTCTGCTTCAAGCAGTTCGGCCGCCTCCAGGGCACGCACGGTCTGGACGCCGGTGCCGACGATCCCCAGGTCCGATCCCCGCCGCAACAGGTGCGCCTTGCCGAACTCGAAGACGTAGTCGTCGGCGAAGATTACCGGCGATGCGTCGCGCGTTACCCGCAGGTAGGTCGGGCGGACGTCCTCCATCATCGCCGCCATCGCCGCCTGGAGTTCGACGGCATCGGCCGGGGCGATCGTCACCACGTGCGGCATCGCCCGGAAGACCGCGAGGTCCTCGACCGACTGGTGCGTCTTGCCGGTCTTGCTGGGCAGGATGCCGCTGTAGGCGCCGCACATCTTAACGTTGAGGGAGGGCTGGGCGATCACGACCCGGATCTGGTCGAGCGCCCGCTTCGCCACGAACGCGGCGAAGGTGCTGATCCACGGCACGTAGCCGGTGGTGGCCAGCCCGGCCGCCACACCGAGCATGTTCTGCTCGGCGATGCCCATCTCGAAGAAGCGATCTGGATGGGCGGCGGCGAAGAGATCGGCCTTCGTCGAATTGGCGAGATCGCCGTCGAGCACCACGAGGTTCGCATACCTGTTCCCAAGGGCCACGAGACCTTCGCCCCAGGCTTCGCGGACACCCGCGTTTCGAGGCTCAGTGGCGAGCAATGTTTGGGTCGCGCTCATGCCAGCGCTCCTTGCAGTTCCGCCACGGCGTCAGCGAGTTGCTGCTCATCGGGTGGGGTGGCGTGCCAGTTGTATTCATGTTCCATGAACGAAATGCCCTTGCCCTTAATGGTGTGGGCCACGATCACGGTCGGTCCGTCCCGGTGGGCGACGGCGGCGTCGAACGCGCCGCCGAGGGCGTCATGGTCGTGACCATCGATTTCGATCACATTCCAGCCAAAGGCCGCGAACTTGCCGCCGGGATCGTCGATCGGCTCGTCCCGGGTGAAACCGGACGCGTCGGGCCAGCCGAATTGGGGCAGACGGTTGTAGTCGACGATCGCGGTCAGGTTGTGGAGGCGGTAGCGGCTGGCGACGAACGCCGCCTCCCAAATCTGCCCCTCCTGGATTTCGCCGTCGCCGAGGATCACCCAGGTGTGGAAGTCCAGTTTCGCGAGCCGCGCCCCGAGCGCCATGCCGATCCCGGGAGAGAGTCCCTGGCCGAGGGAGCCGGTGGACATGTCGAGACCGGGCAGCGCCCGGAGGTCCGGGTGACCCTGGAGTCGCGAGTCTATCGCGTCAAAGGTCGCCAGTTCTTCCACCGGAAGGTAGCCGCGAAGCGCGAGTACGGTGTAGAGCGCGATCGACGAGTGGCCCTTGCTGAGGATGCACCGGTCGCGTGCCGGGTCGCCGGGATTCTCGGGGTCGATGCGCAGCCGGTTGAAATAGAGGTTGACGAGGATGTCGGCGACGGAGAGCGGGCCGCCGACGTGCCCGGCGCCGGCGTGGTGCACCGTCTCCAGGATCAGTTGCCGGGTGCGCGCTGAAAGCCGCCTGAGTTCCGCAATGTCGGTAACCGTCCCGGTTTGGGTGTGAGTCGTCATAAGGTTGTCCTTCGCATGCGATTTCCCGCCTGTTCGAATGTTCTCACCATTTGGAGGTTTTCGCGCGCGTTCCCGGTCGAATCGATCCGGCAGGTATCCTGTTCGACGATGACGCAGTGACTGAAGCCGACCGACACAAGCAGGTTGACGATTTCCGAAATCCAGGCGTTGCCCGCGCCGATTGGGCAGAAGATGTATTGCCTCAATGCTTCGAGGAAGCTCCAGTGCTGCCGTTTCGCGTCCCACAACACGCCTTCGTCCACATCCTTGAGATGCAGGTAGCCGACCCGCCCATAATTCGCGGCCAGGAACTCGAATGCGTCCCCGCCGCCGAAGGCGTAGTGCCCCGTGTCGAAGCAGAGATCGACGGAGGAATCGTCCAGCCGCTCAATGAGACAGTCAAGTTCGGCGGGGGATTCAATGTAGCTGCCGACGTGGTTGTGGTAATGCACCGTGAGGTCGAACGAACTGGCGACCGCGGCCAGCCGCTCCAGATTTGTCGCAACTTTTTGGTAGCCATCCTCGTCCAGCGATGCCGAGCCGTCGGCCGGCACCGAGCCAGCGATCGCGACCCGGTGCG
>JACCYX010000254.1 GCA_013696265.1 Chloroflexia bacterium | reverse complement strand
CCGAGCAGGGCGACCGTCCGCGAGCGGGAAACGCCCCCGTCGTCGGCCATCGTGACCAGGATCGCGACGAGGCAGACACCTACCACCGCCGCGAAGAGGAGCGGGGCAAGGCGGGCGTGGGCCGTGTTCTCGCCATCGAGCTGGTTCCCGAGCGGCAGGACGAATGGGTAAAGGAAACAGGCCAGGCCAACCAGGCTGGCCACCGCCAGCACGAGGCCGGCTTGCCACCGCGCCGGGGAGGTACGTTGTAGTGCGTGGATTCGCGTCATCGTGATCCTGAACCTCGTCAGTCCGTCCGTGTCTCCCGCAGAATACCCGGTCCGATGGGGAACGTTCCGCCATGCCCGTTACATACGAGAGAAATGACAATATCCAGCAAGCCGATTAGGGCGCATTGCACAATTCCCAAGCATTGATAAAAACTGATCACGATCAGCAGTGGTCAAGATGCACAGTATCCGTTCTAATGGTGTCATGAAGGTCTTCGGGCAGGCTTGGCTCCCAGGCGATGCCCCATACGGCAGGTGTGGCATGACATCACGCAACGGCGAAATCACACTCCGCGATCTCATCTCATGGGAGCCCCAGCTCAAGGTGCTCAGCACTGGGCGGCCGGTGGGCAACGAGGATCCGCTGGATCGCGATGTGGAATGGGTGGTCAGCGCCCGCACCGGCGCCCCGATGCTGCCCTCGCTGCGCGGCGGCGAATTGGTGCTGATGCCCAACCGGATCGTGGCCGAATCGGGCGTGCCGTTGGCGATGCTGATCAGCGAACTCTTCGGTCAACCGGTCGCCGGCGTCGTCATCGACCACCCCGCGACGCCGCCGCCAGGAGCCGCCCTGCCCATTCTCGGCGTTCCCATCATCTCGAACGAACTGGAAAGCGACATCAATCGGCTCCTGACCTCGCGCCGGGGAGACCTGCTCCGAACCGGCGCCGACATCGAACGCACGATCGCCGAATTGACGGCCCGCGACGCGCGGCCCGGCGAGTTGATCGAGTCGCTTTCGGCGCGCCTCAGCCTGGGCATTACGATCACGACCGCGAGCGGCGCGATCCTCTTTTCGACGACCGAGCATGGTGAATCGCGGCCCTCGGTCGCCAACACCGGCTACCCAGGGCAAGACGGGGCCGAATGGATCAGGCAGCATTTGCTGGGGCAGCGCATGCTGTGGATCGGTCCGGTCCCGCCCGACCACCTGGCCCTCGGGCGGCTCGTGGTCCGCCGCCTCCGCGACGGCATCCAGCGCTCGCTCGACCAGGCGGACGCCACCGCGCCCCACGGCACGGCCCGGATCCAGGCGCTGAACGCCCTGCTCCAACCATCGGCCGGCAATTCGAGTGAACACCTGGCGGCCAACGCCCTTCGCGCCGGTCTGCCGGTCGGCGCCCAGCTCCGCGTCGCGCTGCACGTCCCCGGTGAGCGGGACGCCGAGGTGCGGCGGCGGATCGCGACCTATGGGTCGATGCACGATGCCGGCATGATCGACGGCCTGTCGGCCTGTATCGTCACCATCCAGGAATCCCGGGCCCGAACGGTGCTGGTCAACTCCCCGCTGCCGCGGGATTCCCAGGCCAGCATCGCGGTCTCGGCCCCGATCCCTTCGGCGCGGCAACTCCCCGAGGCCGTCCGGCAGGTCCGCTACATCGCGGGCCTGCAACAGCGCCGGCTCCTGCTCCGGAACGAAATCCAGTTCGACGATAACGTCCACCTTGGAGCCTTTCGCCTCCTCTACGATCGCTGGGGCGCGCCGGAGTTGCACCGCTACGTGGACAGCCTCGTGGGCCAGTTGCTCCGGGAGGATCGGCGCGGATTGTTGCGCGAGACGCTGCGCGTCTACCTCGAATACGGCGGCGCGCAGCGGCCGACAGCGGAACGGCTCGGCATTCACCGCAACACGCTCACCTACCGGATGCGGCAAATCCGCGCGGTGCTGGATCTCGACCCCGACGATCCCGGCGGGCGCCTCGGCCTGCACCTCGCCCTCCTCGCGGCGGAACTGCCGCCGGCGCCTCCGGTCGTGATGTAGCCCACGGCAACATCGTCGTCCCGCTCGGACCCCGTCCAAACCGCATGCGGTCGTGTGCGACTGCGTCCGGTCCCCGCGATGAGTCGCATACTCCCTGCTACCCATCCTCCTTGTGTTCCTTAACCCCAGCGATGTGCTATAGTGTACGTACACAGCGATCAGGTCGCGGCTGGCGATGTCGGGCGGACACCCCGGAGCGCGGACTCGATCGACGTGAAGAGCGGCCAGCCCGGTTCCGGCGCGTTGGGAACCTGGCCGCTGAATGGCGTTTCGCATGCTCCCGGCACTGGTGACGATCTCTTTCCCGATGCGGCGCGCCCCGCCAGCAACGGAGGTTCCCACAATGGCTTTCGATTCTACGTCACCCGGGCGGGCGCCGCGTCGCTCGACTCCAAGCACCCCAACCGAAGCGCCGCGCCCGGGAGCCGAGCTTTGGCACGCGCTGCGCGACGAAGGTATCCAGTGGGATGGCCAGGTCCTCGTCGTCGGCTCCGGCACCGAGATTCCGGCGCTGCTGGTCCTGACCGGCGAGCGTTTGGCCATGATCCACGAGGGCACGCTCGCGCTCGAAGCGCCTCGGTCCTGGCTCCGGCCCGAACCCAGGTTGCTCTCCGCCAACGGCGTGCGGATCTCGGTGACGCCCCAGGGCGGCGCGGGCCGGGTCGACGAAACCGACCGACTGTCAGTCCGGGTCCGTGACGGACGCGGCGCGGCCGCAAAACTCGTCAGCGCCGCTTCCGGCCGGCTCGTGTCGCCGCGTGAGGAACCACGGATCAGCCAACCGGAGGCGAGAGGCGAGTGGGCAAACGCGATTGGCGCTTCCACCCCGATCGCGCTGCCGCCACTCCCGGATTTCGGATACGACCCCGATGTCGCGCCAGAAACCGCGCGGGCGAAGCAGGCGTGGCCACCGGTCGAACAGCATGGGATTCCATCATCAGCAACGCCCGCGCGAGCCCGTGAGGCAGCGACGGGCCCGTTGATCTCGGCCTGGGCGGCCGCCAATCTCGACGGTCCGTCGGATTCAGCGGTTGCGACTCCGCGTTCGAGCCGCTCCACCTGGCCAAAGGTCAAGGCGGAGGACGCCCCACCACCCGCCGATGAGGAGCATCACCAGTTCCACCGGGGACTGGTCTGGGGGCTGCGGTCGGTGATCCTCGCCGTGCTGATCTTCGCCGGACTCTACTTCGGGCGCGATAGCCTCCCCGCGAATGTCGATTTCACCCTGCCCGCGAATATCGAGCGGCGCCTCGGATTCGATGAACGGGACGACCCAGACATCAGCCAGGTTGAGGATGACCAATCCGCCGGCTCTGGTGTGGCTGGCGAGACACCGGAACCGACGACGGCCGACTCAGACGGCACCAGCGGGCCGCCGAACGGCGACCAGATCGCCACCTCGAATCCTGACGATGCCGGGACCGGCGGCCAGGAAGGCGAGATCACGCCCGCCGATCCCGGCATCGGCGACTACGCTGAGCCGACAGATGTCCCGATCGAGCCGACCACGGCGCTGGAAGCCGCGCCAACCGATCCTCCCGCGGAACCGACGAGTCCGTCAGAGGAGTCGACCGACCCACCAGTCACCGAGGCGCCCGAAGATCAAGCGCCGGCGACGGACGAGCCAGCCCCAGACGTGCCGGCCACGGAAGCGCCAACAACCGAGGTGCCAGCGACTGACGTGCCGGCAACCGAGACGGTGGCGCCTGGCGAACCGACCGAGGTTCCAGGCCGCCAGGAACCGGCCATCCCGGACGAAGCGACGGAAGTTCTGCGTGAATCGACGGAGGTTCCGACCACCGAGGAGCCCGATCCGACCCTGGAATCGCAGCCAGCGAGCGTGGATCCCGGCAGTACGCCGGAGCAAGCCCTGGCCAGCGGCGCTTTCCGGTACTCCATCACGGGCGCGGCCCGCGGGGAAACCGTGTCCGAACTGCCGGACCTGGCATCCGTCGGCGGCTACGGCGAATGGGTGGTGCTCTCGATGTACGGAGAGAACTGGAGCGATGCGCGACAGGTCTTCGACGTGAGCGAGTTCCGGCTCTACGCCGATGGCGAGGAAATGCTGGTCGATGTCGGCAATGCCTGGGTGAGCGGATTGCTGGGTCACACTCCCGCCTACGGCAACACGGACGCCATCCTCTGGGCCGCGGACGAGGGCCACCCGTTCGCGCTGACCTTCCTCGTCCCGCCGGACGCCCAGCAACTGACTCTCGTGGCGGGCGACCAGGAGATCGACCTCAGTTCCGCCCTGGACGATCCGGCGCCGCTCGCCCAGGACGCCAGCGAAGCCGCCACACCGGGGTACGTCGACGCCGAGGTGGTGGATGTCCTCAGCGCCGAGGAGATCGTGATCGAAATCGACGGCGTGCGGCAAACGGTTCGCTACCTGGGGCTCGACGTGCCGACCGACGACGACTGCTACGCCGCCGAGGCCACCGCCGCCAACCGCGAACTGGTCGAAGGCGAGACGGTGCGGCTCGAACGCCAGGCCACGGATGTCGATGCCCGCGGCAATTGGGTCCGCGATGTCTGGGCTCCGGCCGAAGATGGGCGCTACTTCCTGGTGTCGGAAGCCCTTGTCGCCGAGGGCGCGGCCACCGCCGGCATCAGCGAACCGAACACCCGCTACGAAGGCTGGCTGTTGGGCTCGCAGTCCATCGCCAAGGCTGAAGGACTCGGCCTCTGGGGAGCATGCGAAGGCGCGATCACCGACATCGCCGAGCCCCAGGCGGCGGTGGCGCCGACCTTGAACCGGGCCACCTATCGCCGAACGTCTCGCTGACCGTCACCTCGAACACCTCGAAACGCGGCCCGGAACCTCCGTTCCGGGCCGCGTTCGCGTCCGGCGGATTGTGGCGGCCCGGTCGGCAGGGTAGCATCAGCGTGACAACGCCGGATGCCGGATGATAGTGGATCACTGGCCCTCGCCCCAGCCAGGAGACGGACCCCACACCATGCGCGAAATCGGCATTTTCAGCGGCAGCGCCCATCCCGACCTGGCGGCCGAGATTTGCGCCACCCTCGGTCTCCCCTTGCTTCCCACCAACATCGACCGTTTCAGCAACGATTGCCTCCAGGTGCAGCTCCGGTCCAACTGCCGCGAGCAGGATGTCTTCATCGTCCAGCCGCTGTGTCCCCCCGTGCAGGAACACGTGATGGAACTGATGCTGATGCTGGACGCCGCGCGGGGCGCCTCGGCGGCCCGGATCACCGCCGTCATTCCCCACTACGCCTACGGACGTTCGGACAAGAAGGATATGCCCCGGATCTCGATCGGCGCACGTCTCGTGGCCGACCTGCTGAACACGGCCGGCGCCGACCGGGTGCTGACGATGCAGCTCCACGCACCGCAGGTGCATGGCTTCTTCAGCGTGCCGGTCGACCACCTCAACGCCCTGAACGTGCTGGCCGACCATTTCCGGACCCAGGACCTTGCGAACACGATCGTCGTCTCCCCCGACCTCGGCAACGCCAAGAACGCGACCCAGTTCGCGCGCACGCTGCACCTGCCGGTCGCGGCCGGCAGCAAGCAGCGCCTCGCCGACGACAAGGTCGTGATCGACGCCATCGTCGGCGATGTCCACGACAAGAACGTGATCATCCTCGACGACGAGATCGCGACCGGCGGCTCGATCCTCGAACTGCTGCGGAAGCTGGAGGAATACAACGTACAACGAGTCTCGCTCGCCTGCACCCACGGGCTGTTCACGGGCAAGGCGATCGAGCGGCTCCAATCGTGCGAGCTGGACGAAATCGTGACCACCAACACCGTGCCGATCGCGCCGGAGAAGCGGCTGCCGAACATGACTGTGCTCTCGATCGCCCCCTTGCTGGCGGAGGCGATCCACCGCATCCACGAGGGCGAATCGGTCAGCAGCCTCTTCGTCAACTCATTCTAAGATTACCCGTGCTTCGTCCTGGCCGCTCTTGTGGCGGCCACCCCGGCCACGGTGGACACCACCCAGATTCCCGGAGGAACCGATGACCCAGGAAAGCGGCACGGCCTACTTCAAGGCCGCCATCCTCGAAATCCTCGACGAAACGTTCGACACGCATCATGGCCTCTTTCTTGATGGGGGCGACTCGCTGTTCGAAACCCTGGCCACGATTTCGGCCGAGGAGGCCTCCCAACCGGTATTGGCAACCTGTGCATCGATCGCGGCGCAGGTCAATCACACGACCTACTACCTCGATGTCTTGCGCGGCGAACTGGAAACCGGCCAGGAACTGGAACACATCGATTGGAAACAGGCGTGGACCATCGGCCCAGTCAACGATGAGGAATGGTCGGCCCTGGTTCATGGCTTGCGAGAATCAGCGGATGCCGCCACCGAAGTCCTGAAGGGCATCGACGCCTGGGAAGAAGACGCCGCGTACGGAGCCGTCTCCATCGCCGTCCACACCGCCTACCACCTGGGCGAAATCCGCCAGGCCCTCTGCACGATCCAGAACCGGCCACCCACTTGCGGCGAATCGTAGGGTTGCCGAGCTTGTCTCGGCCCCTAATTCCGATGACATCGGATAGGATTCGACCAATACGTTCAGCCCCCAGAAGTACCGGGAACCGCCATGACCCACGAGCCATCCAACCCGCGCCGGAAGCGGCTTCGGGCTCAAGGCTTCGACTACGCCGAGCCAGGGACCTATTTCGTCACCACCTGCGTTGACCAGATGGAACAC
>JACCYX010000043.1 GCA_013696265.1 Chloroflexia bacterium | reverse complement strand
CCAGCAATGTGCTTTTGCCCGACCCGGACGGACCGATCAGGGCGACGAACTCGCCGTCGGCGATCTCGAACGAGATAGCTTCGAGCGCCTGGAGAACTTCCCCGCCCTCGACGTAGGTCGCCGACAGATCGGTCACCGCGAGGCGGGGCGCTTGCCGGGTGGAGAGAAGTGCAGGGGAAGTGGATTCGGTCAGGAGCACGGGACGGATGCCTCCCTGCGCCGGCATTATCCGGGTCAGGTTCAACGGTCGGTGCGGATCGTCACAGCACCATCTCAGCCCGGTTCCCCGAGCGCCCGTAGCGTGAAGTCTGTTGGCGAGAGTGTAGACCGGAACCGGGATCCGATGTCGTTCTGCCGCGATCACATGCCGCCGTAGGGATGTGCCTTGGTTCATCCGGCGCTGCAGGATGGGTTGCCTGGTCTGGCTCCGGACGTTCAACCTGCTCCGCTCGCCCCGATGTCAATACCCGGCGGCCTGCCCGAATGGTGGAAGCGATCGACGCGAGGAGTGACTACGATGAAACGATCGCCGCCCGGTGCCGTCGTCACCAGGTGCTGGGACAAAGATTCGTAACAGTGCGGTGCTACGGTGGGAGTCGCGTTTCTGGTCCGCAAGGCGGCGGGCCGAAAAGAGGACACTAATCGTCCTCACTTGCGAGTATCATCGTTTCAGTGAAGGTTCGGCGGCGCTTGTGGTGGTGAGGGGAGCGCCGTGCGGGAAACGGAGAGCCGGATGTGATGGCGGCAAACGGGGCTCATCGAACACTGGCATGGCGGGGTTGATTGCGCACTGGCCAACACCCCTGATTCACAAGGCGGGAAGACGATGATCAACGGACGAACAACCGGGACGGGCAACATCGCGGTCCGTGCCGAGGGCCTTCGCAAATCGTTCGGCAAGACCGAGGCGCTGGCCGGGGTGGACTTTCAGGTCGAGACCGGGACCGTGCTCGGACTGCTCGGACCGAACGGCGCCGGCAAGACGACCGCGGTCCGCATCCTGACGACCCTGCTCAAGCCGGATAGCGGCGCGGCGGAGGTCGCCGGCATCGACGTCCTGAAGAATCCGGAAGCGGCTCGTGCCGCGATCGGGCTGACCGGCCAATACGCCGCGGTCGACGAGATCCTGACCGGCCGCGAGAACCTCGTGATGTTCGGGCAGCTCTACCGCCTCTCCCGCAAGTCGGCCCGCGCCCGGGCCAACGAGCTGCTGGATTGGTTCAATCTCACGGATGCCGGTGACCGCACGTTGAAGACCTACTCGGGCGGCATGCGGCGGCGGCTCGACCTCGCGGCCAGCCTGATCATTTCCCCGCCGGTCCTCTTTCTCGATGAGCCGACGACCGGTCTCGATCCCCAGAGCCGCAACGCGATGTGGACCGTGATCGAGGATCTCGTCAACGACGGCACGACGGTGCTGCTGACGACCCAGTATCTGGAGGAGGCCGACCGGCTGGCAGATCGGATCGTCGTCGTCGATCACGGCCGGGTGATCGCCGAGGGCACCTCGGATGCGCTCAAGACCCAGCTCGGCGGGGAGCGTCTCGCGATCAGCGTCCCCCCCGGAAGCGATCTCGGCCTGGCCGAGCGCACGTTGCGGGTGATCGCCGGGGTCGGCGGCGAAGCTGACGACGGCGTCCAGATCGATCAGGGCGCCAACCAACTGACCGTGCCGTTCCCCGCCGGGGCGCGGGGGCTCGCCGAGGCGGTCCGCCAGCTCGACGCCGCCGGCCTGGAGATCACCGATTTCAGCCTCCGCCGCCCAACCCTCGATGACGTGTTCCTGACCCTGACCGGACGTTCCGCCGAAGATGATGAGACTGGAGCGAAAGCAGCATGAGCCAACAAACCCTGACCGCACCGTCTCGCCCGATCGCCGGGCGACGAACGACCAAGATCGAGCTCGAGTCGGTGTCCCGCTCCAAAGTGATCCATGTGCTGGCCGATTCGTTGGTGCTCGCGCGACGGAGCCTGCTCAAGATCCCGCGCATGCCGGACTGGCTCGTCGGCGTGACGATCATGCCGGTGATGTTCCTGCTGCTGTTCCGCTACATCTTCGGTGGCACGGTCCAGGCCACAATGCCGGCCGGCGAGAGCGCCGTGAACTATCTTGTCGTCGGCATCGTCGTCCAGGGCATCGTGTTCGGTGGCATGAACACCGCGCTCGGGCTTGCGACCGATGCCAAGGAAGGGCTGATGGATCGCTTCCGGGCCCTGCCGATGACGCGGGTTTCCGTCCTGCTCGGCCGGATTCTGGCCGACATGGCGCTGGCCGTGTTCGTGACCACGATCACCTTCACGGTCGGGCTCCTGGTCGGGTTCCGGCCGGAAGGCAACTTGCTCGACTGGCTCGCCGCCTCCGGGCTGATGCTCCTGATCGCGTTCGTCCTCTCCTGGGTGGGAGCGGTGATCGGGCTTTGGTTGAAGACGATCGAGGCCGTAAACTCGATCGGGTTCACGATCATCTTCC
>JACCYX010000042.1 GCA_013696265.1 Chloroflexia bacterium | reverse complement strand
GACGAGCGAAACCGCTACCTGTTCGACAACGTGGTGGCCGGGATCGGCGGCTATGGAAACTGCCTCGGCATCCCGACGGTTGGGGGCGAACTCGCCTTTGACGACAGCTACGACGGGAACCCGATCGTCAACGCGATGTGCGTCGGCCTGGTCCGGACCGATGGCATCGTCCGCGCCAAGGCCAGCGGCATTGGCAATGTCATCGTGCTGATTGGCGCGGAAACCGGCCGCGACGGGCTGCACGGCGCGACGTTCGCCTCGGTCGACGACCCGGAGGCCTCGCACCGTGGCGTGGTCCAGGTCGGCAACCCCTTCCTCGAAAAGCAACTGATGGAAGCCTGCCTGGAACTTCTGCGGGGAGATGCCGTAGTCGCCATGCAGGATTTGGGGGCGGCCGGACTCACCAGTTCGATCGTCGAGTGCGCTAGCCGGGGTGGGGTCGGCATCGACATCGATGTCGCCGCCGTTCCCCGGCGCGAAACCGGCATGTCGGCCTACGAGGTCATGCTGAGCGAGAGCCAGGAACGGATGGTGCTGGTCGCCGCCCCGGACCGGTTCGACGAGATCGCCGCCGTCCTCGATCGGTGGTCGCTCAGTTCCGCCCAAATTGGGTACATCACGAATGACGGAATCGTGCGCATCCGGGACGGCGAAGAAGTGCACGTCGAAGTGCCGGTGAGCCACTTCATCGACGAGTGCCCCACGTACGCAATCGACGCCGTCGAGCCGGACTCAGCCCGTGCTCGCCGCACGCTGGACCTCACCAGGCTGCCGGACATCGACCAGCCGGAGATCGGACCCACGCTCCTGACGTTGCTTGGCTCCGGCAATCTCGGCAGCCGACGGCCGGTCTGGGAACAGTACGACCACACGATCCTGACCAATACCGTCTTCGGGCCAGGACAGGCCGATGCGGCGGTGCTCCGGATCAAGGGATCGGCCGAGGGAATCGCGGTCAGCATGGATTGCAATTCGCGGTACTGCGAACTCGATCCCTACCTCGGCGCCCAGCACGCGATCGTCGAGTCCACGCGCAACGTGAGCGCGGTCGGCGCGCGGCCCCTCGGCATTACCAATTGCCTCAACTTTGGCAACCCGGAACGCTCGCCGGCCAACTGGCAATTGTCGCAAGCCGTGGCCGGAATGGCTGAAGCGTGCCGGCAGATGGGAGTACCGATCGTCAGCGGCAACGTCAGTCTCTACAACGAGTCCGGCGGCAAGCCGATCCAACCCACGCCGACGGTCGGCTGCGTCGGTGTGCTCGCTGAAGTGACCGTCGCCAGGGGCATCGGCTGGCACGATGGGGACGACATCTACCTGATCGGCGAAACCGCGCCGGGGCTCGGCGGAAGCGAGTACCTTCAGGCGATCCACGGCCTGGTCGCCGGTACCCCGGCCGCAATCGACTTCGATCTCGAGCGGCGGCTGCAACAGTTCATGCGGGCGTTGGTCGTGTCCGGGACAGTCTCTGGCGTGCACGATGTCGCGGACGGCGGATTGGCCGTCGCCCTCGCCGAAATGGCCCTGGCATCAGGGATCGGAGCCGCGGTCACACTCGGCACCGATGACCGGCGCAACGATGTCCGCTGGTTCGGCGAAAGCGCGAGCCGGGCGCTGGTCGCGGCGCCAGTCGCTCAACGATCCTCGATCGAAAACGTCGCATCGTCTTCGGGCGTCTCGCTGCTCCGAATTGGATCGGCGGGTGGCGAAACCCTCTCGTTGGGCCGCTCGCGGGCGATCCCGTTGGAGGACATGCGATCAGTCAGTTTGCGCGCGCTGGACAACGACCGGACCGGCGCGACCAGTGCCTGACGGTCAGTCTCAAGAGCACACGGTCGGGAGCGATTGCACCATGTTTGCACACTATCCAATTCCTCCCTACGAACGGCTGGACGAGTTCGACAAGCCGCACGAAGAGTGCGGCGTGTTCGGCATCTACGCACCGGACGAAGATGTCGCCCGGCTGACATTTTTCGCGCTCTATGCGCTTCAGCATCGCGGTCAGGAAAGCGCCGGGATCGCGACTTCGGACGGTCGCCGGATCGCCAGCCACACCAGCCTGGGGCTGGTTTCGCAGGCGTTCGACGAAAAAGCCCTAAGCACGTTGACGGGCCACCTCGCGGTCGGACATACCCGGTATTCCACCTCCGGGTCGAACGAGGCGTGTAACGCCGGGCCGATGCGGGTCGATACGGAACTTAGCGAGCTTGCGATTTCCCACAACGGCAACCTCACCAACGCCCTGGCGCTCCGGCTCGAACTCGAACGCGACGGCGAGGTGTTCGCCACGACCACGGACAGTGAGATTCTCGCGCGGACCATCGCCCGGGCCCACGGCCTGACGCTGGTCGAGAAGATTCGGAACGCGATGCCGCGCATGATCGGCGCCTTCAGCCTGGCAATCCTGGCCAATGACCGGTTGTACGCGGTGCGCGATTCGCTTGGCGTCAGGCCGCTTTGCCTCGGCCGGCTCGGTCCGAACTGGGTTGTGGCCTCGGAGTCGGCGGCCCTGATGACGATCGGCGCGGAGTTCGTGCGCGAGGTCGAGCCGGGGGAAATCGTCGAAATCGGGTCCGATGGCGTGACAACCCACGGCACCGGCATCCCGGAGCACCAGGCTCTCTGCCTCTTCGAGCTGATCTATTTCGCCCGTCCCGACAGCGAGATCAAGGGCGATCGCCTGCACATGATGCGCCAGCGGATGGGCGAGGAGCTGGCGAAGGAAACGCCGGTCGATGGCGACGTGGTCATCGGCCTCCCGGATTCGGCGACTCCGGCGGCGATTGGGTATGCCCGGCACTCGG
Source organism: Chloroflexia bacterium (assembly GCA_013696265.1). GTDB lineage: Bacteria > Chloroflexota > Chloroflexia > Thermomicrobiales > UBA6265 > JACCYX01. The sequence goes on along the minus strand of JACCYX010000042.1, from coordinate 1,740 downwards.
GGATTCCCTACCAGGAGGCGCTGATCAAGAACCGCTACATTGGCCGCACTTTCATCCAGCCCGACCAGCGGCTGCGGTCCACCGGGGTTTCGCTCAAGTTCAACGTGCTGCCCGAGGCGGTCGCGGGCAAGCGCGTGATTCTCGTCGACGACACGATCGTCCGGGGCACGACCAGCGGACCGGTCGTGCAGTTGATCCGGGCGGCGGGGGCGAAGGAAGTCCACATGCGGGTTCACGCGCCGCCGATGATCTGGCCCTGTTACCTTGGCGTGGATTTGGCGAAGCGGGATGAGCTGATCGCGGCCCGGATGACCGTCCCGGAGATCGGACGCCACATCGGTGCCGACAGCATCGGGTATCTTTCGCTGGATGGACTCTTCCGGGCGATTGGCAAGGGACGCCAGGGATTCTGCACGGGCTGCCTCACCGGCAACTATCCCGTCCCGACCTACACCGAGGTTGGGAAACTGGCGTTGGAACGGGTTTGATGGCCAAGGGGGAAGGTGTGGAAGACCAGGACGAATCTTTGAAGCAGACGGCATTGCTCGACCGGCACAAGGCGCTGGGCGCCCGGATCGTACCGTTCGCCGGGTGGGAAATGCCCGTGCAATACGAAGGCATCCTCGCCGAGCACCGGGCGGTACGATCGGTGGCCGGGCTGTTCGACCTCGGCCACATGGGGCAAGTTGAGATCAGCGGTCCGGACGCGCTCGATTTCCTGCAATACACGACGACGAACGATGTCGGCACACTTGAGCCTGGCGAGGCGAAATACGGTCTCCTGCCCAACGAACGGGGGGGCGTCGTGGACGACATCATCGTCTATCGCAACCCCGAAGGGCAGGACGGGTACATGGTCTGCGTGAATGCCTCCAACACTGACAAAGATGTCGCCTGGTGGCGGGAACTTCGCGACCGGCGATCCGATCTCGACGTGACCGTGCGCGACATATCCCCCGAACTCGGGATGATCGCGATCCAGGGACCGACCGCCGTGACCATCGTCAAACGGGTAACCGACGCTCCGGTTGACGACATCGAGCCCTTTTCGTGGCGAATCGGTACGATCGCCGGCGTCGAAATCCGGATCGCCCGCACCGGCTACACCGGTGAGGATGGCTTCGAGTTCTACGCATCCAACGACCAGATCGGTCAAATCTGGGATGCCCTGATGGAAGCCGGGACCGACCTCGGCATCCAGCCGATTGGACTTGGCGCGCGGGATACCTTGCGGCTCGAAGCCCGGATGCCGCTCTACGGCCAGGAACTTGACGACGATATCAGTCCCTACGAAGCGGGACTGGGTTGGGCGGTGAGCCTGACCAAAGGCGACTTCGTCGGCCGTGATGAAATGGAGAAGCTAAAATCAGAAGGTCCGAAACGCCGGACGGTGGGCTTCACCACCGTTGGCCGAACCGGCGCGCCGCGGTCTCACTGCCCGGTTGCGCTGGACGGTGAAGAAATCGGTGTCGTGACCAGCGGCACGTACTCTCCGACCCTGGAGAAGAACATCGGCCTGGCGCTCATCGAGCGCGAGTACGCCGGTGTCGGGAAACCGCTCCAGATCATCGTCCGGGGCAAACCGGTCGAGGCGGTGCAGGTGAAGACGCCGTTTTACAAACGCGATCGCTAGCGTTCCCCATTCGGGCGGAAGGCAGCGCGTACGTGGTGAGGATGACGGACTCCCGTGTTCGCTATCTATGCCCGGTAGTGGCAGAGCTTGTCTCTGCCTTTCATAGC
>JACCYX010000549.1 GCA_013696265.1 Chloroflexia bacterium | reverse complement strand
TCTCGCCCTCGTGGACCAGCACCCCGCCGCACATCACCGGCTCGCCGTAGCTGACGATCGTGCCGCGCCCCATCGAATCGACCGGCCGCATCCCCGTACTGAAGACCGGAAAGCCCATCCGCTCGATCATCGACACGTCGCGGGTATAGCCATCGAGCACCGCCCCGCGACCGCCGCGGGCCCGGGTCGCCGTCGAGAGCAACTCGCCCCACAGGCAGGTCCGCGTCGAATTGTTGGTTACCCCAACCACCACCCCGTTCGGCGGAACGCTGTCGATCGCCGCGATCTCCATCCCGTAGGGATCGCTGGCGGGAAGATGATAGATATCCGACGACAGCACCGTGTGGGCCCGGCCAATCAGCCTGGCGCCGGCGTAGACGGGGCGGATATCGGCGGTCATCGCCTGCTCGCGGTAGCCGAGCCCGTCGAGCACGTCGGAGATGACGGCGGTGTACAGCTCAGCCGCCAGTTGGTCGAAGAGCGCCGCTTCCGCGGCGGCGTAGTCGGAATTGCCTTCAGGTACCACCGTGCCTTGTCCTTCCCCTGTCAACATCGTGTTTCCCATGCCTCCAGACATGGTACGGCACACGCCTATTGCACCTCGGCGTGCGGCACGGTCCGCACGTAGTGCAGGAAGTATTCCTGCCAGGCGTCCCAGTTCCATGTCCGCGGCCGACCGGCCAACGACTCCTCGAACATGTCCAGCGCCATGTGCCAGTTCGCCAAGGTCCGGGTTGCCTGCGATGACCCCATCCGCTCATCCGAGTGCTCGAACGCGAGCGTGGACCCTTCCGCTTGCGGGGTCAGGTCCCATTCGACGATGCCGCCCAGCCAGTCCGCCGTTTCCCAGCTTATCGCCAGGTATCGCTCCGCTTCGACGTCAATGACTTCGCCGACGATCACCGCGCCGCCGATCGTCGGCAGGTGGACCGCGCTCCCGGCGCGCCGCCGGATGAACCCGCCGGGCTCGCTGGTCAGCCACTCGTGGAGGCGGCGGCGATCGATCAGGTGCCGCCAGACGCGGGCCGCCGGATACGGCAACACGCGCTCGAACCGGCACGTCACCATGCCGTAGTCGTCAACGATGAGTCCTCCATGAATCCTGTGGATCACGATGTACCTCAGTCTCGGCCAGCGACTGGCGTTGGCGCAAACGGCAGGGTTAGCCAAAGCTGTCCAGCAGGTGCACCAGCTTGCGCCCGTAGTGGAGGTAGTATGCCTGCCAGGCCTCCCAGTTCCACGAGCGGGGTGACCCGGCCAGCGAGGCTTCGAACAGGTCGTGCGTCATGTGCCAGTTCGCCAGCAGTCGCGCGAAATGGTCGGGGCCCAGGTCATCGTCCGAGTGCTCGAAGTGAACGAGGGTACCCCCATCCACCGGCTCGAGATCCCAGCTCACTTCGCCGCCATCCCAGTCGAACGTGACCCAGCCGAAAGCGAGGGTCCGCTCCGGGATGAACTCATCGATGTCGCTCTCGATCACGGCGCCGCCGATCGTGGGCAGGTACACGTCGCCGTCCTTGCGGTGGCGAATGTGGCCGCCCGGTTCGCTGGTCAGCCACTCGTGGAGATGCGCTCGATCGATCAGCCGCTCCCAGACCGGCTTCGGGGGATGCGGCAGGGTGCGGTCGAAGCGAACGACGATACTGTCGAAGACCGGCTCGAAGATGAGCCATCCGTCGCGGCTTTCCGGCATGGTGGCGCCTCCCTGGGTGGTTGCCGTCGCTCGCAACGGCGCCTCACCCGCTCAGCCCCACTCTACCGCAATCGTCTTTCGGTGGCACGCACGGTCTCGATCAGTGCCCGCGAAGGTGTACGGACACCTCGGCGCCTATGGCGTCGCCGGCGACAACGCGGCGACGATGGCGGCGTATCGGGTGTTGAGTTCCTCGACCCTGGCCCAGGGAAGCTCCTGCCTGCCGTGGTCCAGGGACGCGCCCAGCATGTCGAGCCGCATGTGCCAGCCGGCGGCGTTATCGGCAAGCTCATGCTCGGAGGGCACGCGGGATTGGGTGAGCACGAGATGGGTCGCCTCGTCACGCGCCGCCAACTCGAACCGCACCATGTTGCCGTCTCCAGCGCGGTCGTCGAAGCGGAACTGGAGCACCCGCGGCGGGTCGATCTCGTCCACTACGGTTTCAAGCACGGCTGGCGGCTCGACGCCGCTGAAGACGATCCGGAGCGCCCCGCCGGCGCGCAACTCGATATCGACATCGCCAAGCCACTCGGCCAGTCGGTCCCGCTCGGTGAGCGCCGCCCACACCCGGTCGATCGGGTGCTGGAGGAGGCGTTCGAACCGGATCGCGAACGCTTCGCCGTCGCGGTACAGGGTGCCATCCACTATGAATTCTCCTTGTCCAGGTGCCGTTCGAGGGCATCGAGCCGCTCGCTCCAGAACGGCCGGAACCGCGCGATCCAGATATCGACTTCGGCCAACGCCTCCGGCCGCGGCCGGTACCGCCGTCGCCGCTTGTCCACGCGCCTGCTGATCAGGCCCGCCTCCCGCGGCACCTTGAGGTGCCTGGAGACGGCGGGCTGGTATCGGACCACCGCATTGTCGTGGATAATAAGGGTAGAGGTTCAGCTGTCAGGAAAGCGGGAGGCGTTCATGATTGCCCTGATTGCGGAGAGGAAAGATGAAATTGTCGCGCTCTGCCGCAAGCACAACGTCCGGCAACTGGACGTCTTTGGCTCTGCCGCCACCGGCGCCTTCGATCCGGAGACGAGCGACCTCGATTTCGTCGTCGACCTTGGCGAGTACGATAACGCCGTCCACCGTCGTTACCTGGACCTGATTGCCGACCTTGAGGACCTACTGGGATATTCAGTCCACATGACGACCTCGCCATCGATCAGGAACCCCTACTTCAGGCAGTCGGTTGAGGAGCAACGGGAACTGATCTATGAAATGAGAGACCGCAAAGCGGCTGCCTGATGCCAGGAGTGCCTGCTCGGAGATAGAGCGGTTTACGACCGGCGAAAGTCGGGAATCAATCACAACCAACCGTGGTCTGCAACTTATTCTTCAGACACTCGTTTCCAACATCGGTGAAGCACTCAATCAGATGAGCCGGTCAGATCCGGATACGGCCAAAACCATCCCGGATCTGCGGCGCATCGTGGGCATGAGGAATCAAATCGTTCACGGTTACGATTCGGTGGATTACGTCATCGTCTGGAAAGTGGCTACAGAAGACATCCCCGCGCTGGCCACCATTCTTGACGATCTGTTGAAAGACGCCCCGCCCGTTCAATCCTTTGAATGATCGTAGACGTGATGGTCGAGAGTCTCGGGAATCATGGCGTACCGGTTTTCGGCCAGGGAGCCCCCGGAGCCGTGTTCCTTTAATCCGGAACATGGGGCCAATCACCACAGGCTCAGGTCCGATCCATACTGAACCAATCCAAGTTTCCGCGCCACCACCCGCGAGGCGAGGTTGTCCCACGACGTGCTGTAGAGCGGGATCCGGCCCGTCTCGCGGATGGTCCGCGCCCAGGCCGCGACCACCGCGGCGGCGTAGCCACGACCCCGGTAGCCTTCCAATGTCTCCACGCCCGCCTCGGCCGCCCGCGCGGTGAGACGGGCACTGTAGCAAAGGGCAACCGCCATGCCCTCCACGATCATCGCCAGGCACGGCTCGCCCTGCTCGAACTCGCGCTCGACATCTTCCAGGTCCGCAACCAGCCGCCGAAGAAGATGGAGGTTCGCGCGCGTGATCCTCGTCGCATTTGCCGGAACGGGAATCGCAGCCGGAAAGCGGTAAGCCGGGCCACAATGCCCCACCCTGGCCGCTTCCCCATCCTTCCCGAGCACCGCCAGCATCGCGTCGAGTTGTCCCGGCATGGCCGCCAGGTCGTCGACCACCGGCTCGCTGGCCGCCAGTTCACCCAGCCTTGACGCGATGCTCTCGGGAACATCGTGACGGACCCGCCAGAGGTTGCCCTCGCGCGTTCGTCCGAAGAAGAGGCGCGGCGCGGGCCCACCACCCGGCTCGTTGATGGCGACGAGCCGCCCCTTCGCATCGTGCGTGAAGAGCGCCTCGATCTGGAGTTCCAGCAGGTCCAGGTCAGACATGTTCGACGTCATCCATGCTCCTTCACGACCCGTGAGGATATTCTGTGGCATGCTGATCGTGGTCCCTGATCTCTCGCCCACTTCGGATGTTCATGGCAGTATGGGTCAGGTATCACACTCCAGGGAACGTGTCGCCGGGTTTCCATCTCTCGTCGTGCCGAAGCCTCTCCCGAGGCCGGAAAGGGTCAGATCGTGAGCATCGACTACTGGATGGTCACGGCTGGCGCCTTGCTCCTGGCGATGGCGCTCGGGAGCACCCTGCTCGGCCGCTTGCCGATCACCACCGCGATTATCTATCTGGCGGTCGGCGCCCTGCTCGGATCGCTTGGGTTCGGCGTCCTGGACATCGACCCGATCGCGCAATCCGTGCTGCTCCATCGCCTCTCCGAGGCGGCGGTCGTCATTTCATTGTTCACGGCCGGTCTGAAACTTCGCATCGAGTGGAACGACCGGCGCTGGCTCCCGCCACTCCGCCTCGCCTTTCTCGCGATGGTCGTCACCATCGGCCTGATCGCGCTCGCTGGGATGATCGGCCTGGGACTCTCCGCCGGTGCCGCCATCCTGCTCGGCGCGATTTTGGCGCCCAGCAATCCGGACCTGGCCTCGGATATCGAGGTTGCCGACCCGGACGACCAGGATCGGGTTCACCTCGCCCTCACCGGGGAGGCGGGATTCAACGATGGGGCGGCATTTCCCTTCATCATGCTCGGTCTGGGCCTGCTTGGCCTGCACGATCTCGGCCCCTTCGGCTGGCGCTGGGTCGCGGTCGATTTGGTTTGGGCCGTCGCCGATGGATTGACGATCGGGGCGCTGCTGGGGATGGCGGTGGGCCGGCTCGTGGTCTACCTCCGGGGCAGGCAACACGAAGCCGCCAGCCTGGGCGAGTTGCTCACGCTCGGCCTGATGGCCTTCGCCTATGGCGGCGCCCACGTGCTGCACACCTACGGTTTCCTCGCGGTCTTCGCGGCGGGTCTCGCCCTGCGGCGCGTGGAGTTCCACGACACCGCCGGAAAATTCGGCGAGGCGGTGGAAGAAATGCACCAGCGCGGCGGCGACACCGCCACGGACCCAGACACCGCCGCCGTCCACCTGGCCGAAGAACTGCTCGGCTTCAACGAGCAACTGGTGCAGGTCGCCGAACTGGCCCTGGTGCTGGTGATCGGCAGCCTGCTCGCGTCGCACATGTTCGCTATCGACCTGGTTTGGTTCCTGCCGCTGATGCTGCTCGTGATCAGGCCGGTGGCCGCCGCGGCTGGCCTCTTGGGATCCCGCACGGTGCCCACCGAGCGGATCCTCGTCTCCTGGTTCGGGATCAAAGGCATCGCCTCGTTGTATTACCTGATGTACGCGATCGACCACGGCCTGGCCGAAGAAACCGCCCGGCAACTGCTGCCGATCGTCGTCGTCACCGTGGCGGTTTCCATCGTCGTCCACGGCATCACCGTCACCCCGGTCATGCGCTGGTACGAAGCACGGGGCAAACGCTCACGGACCGGCGCCGGTTAGCAGTTCATACGGGCTTCGGGTGGCACAGAGCGTTCCCCAACCCCACCGTAGTTCGAACGCGGTCCAGAAATCTCGCGTCGCCACAGTCGGAATGCGGCGTTGTGCCAACCCGCGAGCCTCGGCCATTCGCAATCAATAACCGGGGCAAAAAGGTATCCCATTCCATCCGGAACCTGATACAATATGTAAACCGTCTCGTTGCCGGACCGACAGGAGAGAATCCGTGGAAAAGCTCAAGGCATCCCTTCAGCAATTCGTTGACCAGGTGCGCAAGATGTTCAACAAGAAGACGTAGCGTTCGCTTCTTCATCTGAAGGATTCACGACGAACCAATCGTTGCGCTTGTAACGAGGGGAAATGTCGCGTTCACCGAACCGGCGGCGCCTTGATG
>JACCYX010000542.1 GCA_013696265.1 Chloroflexia bacterium | reverse complement strand
CGTCCAGGCGATGGCCGTCGTCGTTTTCGCCCTCGCCCAGATCGCGAAGCAGATCGAAGCCGCTCCGGCGTCGTCAGCACAGCCGAACCGCGGCTTCCAGGTCTGAGGTCATCTGCAGCAACATGCGCCTGTCAACCACGCCAAAATAAACCGGGGAGGCCATGACGAGCCTCCCCGGCGCAACAGGTGAGACTGGATGACTCGACGACGATCGAAGGTGGTCTCGCAAGCTCGCGGTTCGGCCAATTGACCTTGAGGCAGTCAAGGTGCATGATGGGGCACGACCCGTTCAAAAGGCCACTTATCAGGAGTCGGCAATGTCCGGAATCGACTCTCCAGATCAACCTTTGGCACCACCGCTCCCACTAACGTCGTTCGTCGGCCGGGAACGGGAAATTGAGACCGTGGCTGAGCTGCTCCGCCGCCCGGATCTCCGCCTCCTGACGATCACCGGGCCGGGTGGCATTGGCAAGACCCGCTTGGCGTTGCGAGTATGCGAATCGTTTCGTGAGCAGTTTTCCGATGGGATCGCCTTCGTTTCCCTGGCGCCGGTGCGCGATGCCGAATTGGTCGTCCCGACCCTCGCCCAGGCCCTTGGCATTGCGGATTCTCCCGGTCGGCCCGCCTTTATCCGATTGCAGACCTTCCTCAATGAGAAGCACCTGCTGCTGGTGCTCGACAATCTCGAACACGTTCTGGATGTGGCGGCACCCCTGGTGGCGGACTTGCTGGCCCACTGCCCGCACCAGACCGTTTTGTGCACGAGCCGGACCCGGCTGGGAATCTCGGGCGAGCACGGATTCCCGCTCGACGCCTTGAGCCCTGAGCCGGCGCGGGTCCTCTTTGCGGCTCGTGCCCAGGCGTCATCACCGGCGTTTGCGGTCACGCCGGAGATGGAACCAGTCATCGATGCGGTCTGCGAGCGGCTTGACCGTCTGCCGCTCGCAATCGAGTTGGCTGCCGCCCGGATCAACGTGCTGCCACCGCGCGCCCTGCTCACCCGGCTCGGGCAGTCCCTCGATCTTCTGCGCGGAGGCCCACGGGACGCCCCGCCCCGGCAACGCGACATGCGCCAGGCGATCGCCTGGAGCCACGACCTCCTCACCGCCTCCGAGCAAGTGCTCTTTCGGCGACTCGGAGTCTTCGTCGGCGGCTTCAACCTGGAGGCAGCGCAGGCCATCATCGGCCCGGGCGCCGACGCGTTCGAAGGGATCAGCACCCTCGTGGCGACCAGCCTCGTCAAACCGATGCAAGGAGTGGACGACGAACCCCGCTTCACGATGCTCGAAACGATCCGGGAGTACGCGCTGGAGCAGTTGGCCGCCAGCGGCGAGGAGCCAGACGTCCGGCGGGCACACGCACGTTACGTCGTGACGCTCGCCGAAATCGTGTGGGAACTTCCGGATGGCCCTCTGACTGAAGCCGCGATGCGGCGGTTAGTGCCGGAAATCGGCAATCTTCGGGCCGCACTGGGCTGGGCGCTCGTGCATGAGCCAAATGAAGCGGTGCAACTGACCGGTTCGCTGATGAACTTCTGGTTCTTCTTTGTTTCACTCAGCGAAGGGCGGGACTGGGTAGAGCGGGCCCTGCGGGCCGCGCCTGACGCACTGTCCCGGGATCGCGCTCGCGCCCTGCTGGTCGCGGGTTGGTTGGCGATGGACCATGGTGATCTACCCCTGGCCGAAGCCTCTCTGACGGAGGCCGTGGCCCGATCCCGGGACGTGGGCGATGAGCGGCTGCTTTTCATGTGTTTATTGATTCTCGGCCAGGCCGCCTTGAAAGGCAACGATCTGGAGCGGGCACGAGAGCTGTTCGAGGAGGGACGGACACTTGCGGTGACCGGCGAACCGATCCACATGGCCATGGCAACCCAGAGCCTTGGCGAGGTTGCCATGGCCATGGGTGATTTAGCGACGGCCCAGGACTTGATCGAGGACGCGCTCGCCATCCACCAGTCAGGGTCCGGGTCCATGGGCCAGGCGTTCGGTCACATGTATCTCGGCCAGGTGACACTGGCCCGAGCGGACCATACACGCGCCGCGGCCTGCTTCCGGCAGGCGTTCAACCTTTTTACTGAAGCTGGGGACCTGGGCAGTGTGCCGCGCGTCCTTGAAGGATTGGCCGGCGCCGCATTACTCGGTCAGCCCGATCAGGCGGCGCGCCTGCTTGGGGCCGCGGCGGCGGTGCGGGGGGAGGATGGCTGGCCGCGTGACCAGTTGGAAGTTCCCGCCTACGAACAGACCTTGGCAATGACCCGGACAGCGCTTGGCGAGCAGGCGTTCGATGCCGCCTGGGATGCTGGCAGACAACTGTCCGGGGAGGAAGTGCGTGCCGAGATCGATGCCCTGGTCGCGACGTTCGCCTCCCCTCCTTCAGCCATCCCTCCCGAGACACAACACAGCCTTTCGCCGCGCGAACTCGAGGTGTTGCGCCTGCTCGTAGAGGGCCGTTCCAACCGGGGGATTGGGGACACGCTCTCGTTGAGCGAGCGCACCGTCGAGAATCACGTGATGCACATTCTCTCCAA
>JACCYX010000518.1 GCA_013696265.1 Chloroflexia bacterium | reverse complement strand
CCAGCACGGACGACGGTCCACCGACCGGCGTCACGGTGCCGACCACGACGCGTTTGAGGTGGACCCCGACGAGGGTATCGAGCCGGACCTTGTGGCCGAGTTTGTTCAGCAGCGTGCGGTAGGTGCCTGCGACCATCGCGAGGATCACGATTTCGAGGCCGATCAGGGCGAGGATCCATTCGAACCGGGCGCCAGTGATAGTATCGCGGATACGGACCATTTCGGCCTGCTGGCTTACGCCGAAGTAGACCGTAAGTCCAATAATGAGGAGAAGCCACAGATACGGGCCATAACGGCGCAGGGGAGTGGCGAGGTGGCGGGCAAGGAAGCTAATGGGGAATAACCATCCTTTCGGCCGAATTCGGATGTGTTCGATACGGTAGATTCGGGTCAGCCTCCCAAATGTCACCCCACATTTTACCACCATCGAACCGGTAGTGCCAGAACATTTGTTCTATTGAATCGAGCGCATCGGGCCAACTGAGGAAGCGCGCAGTCGGATGGGCGAGAGAGCATCCCCGGTAGTGGTCGAGTTCATCTCGACCCTGGACCTGGGCAAAGACGAACCTTCGCATGCTCAGGACACTACCAGGAGGGCATGGAGAAGCCTGTTCTTTGACTATGCACACCTAGCCCCCGCTGGAGGCGATTCCCGCGAAGGCCGCGCCGACCCCAAAGAGCACCATGATCGCCGCAAACATCGCGAACGATCCTCGCGACTGCACGGCGTGCGGCGTCTTCTTGATGTATCGCTGGTGCAGCAGCGACAGGGCGAACACGAAGGCCCCGCCCGCGATTCCGAACCAGACCAACGCCACGACCTCCATGCCACCTGCTGTCCATTCCTTGTCGTCCGGTTCCGTTCGGACGTCGTTCTCGCGTATTCTACGAAGATGATGCAGATCGAGGCGAGACAACGACATCGAAGGACGCAAAGTGCCCGGCCGTCGAGGGGAAGGCCTGGCCATGCACGATGACCGGCGCCTGCCGCCCGGCAGCATCCGCCGCTATGAGCGGCCCCAACCCCACCGCTACACGATGCCGGATTTGGAAGCCGAGTCCGGGGTGACCGCCCGCACGATCCGCTACTACATTTCCCAGGGGTTGTTGCAGCCGGCCTACGGGCGCGGCCCAACGGCGGTCTACGACGCAGACCACCTCTTGCGGCTCCGGTACATCCAGCAACTCAAGAACGAGCGGATGCCGCTCAATGAGATCAGGGAACACCTGAACGCGCTGTCCCCCGAGGATGTCGCTATCGCGCTGAAGGTGGATATGCAGCCCGCCGGGGAAACCTGGCAGCGCTTTCGGCTGCATGATGACCTCGAAATATCAGTCCGCGACCGAGGCACCGGTGAACGCCCGATCGCCCACGACCGGGCGTTCGACCTGATTGTCGAGTACGCCCGGTCGGTGCTGGAGGATCTGGACCGCCGTGCCGATGAGTGACGCATCCAAAGGGCCGGAGCAGCGCAACCGGAGTGGTGGCGGCATCGTCTTCGGCGGCGGCACGCGGGCCTTGGGTGCGGCTTCAGAATCGATGGCCGATGTCATCGCCGGGCTGCGTCGCCGCTGGGCGAGCGGGGTCGCGATCGTGACGGCGACGGACGCGGACGGTAGATACCGTGGCGTGACCGCTTCGTCCCTGATGGTTGTGTCCCAGGCGCCGCCAATCCTGGCGATCGCCCTGACCGAAGCGGGTTCGTTTCAGCGACTGGCCCTGGAAGGCGGCACTCTTGGCGTGAGCATCCTGGAATCGACGCACGAGTTTGCGGCGGAGCGGTTCGCCGGCCGGGCGCCGATTCCGGATGCACGCTTCGCCGGAATCGATCATCGACTCGAAGACGGAGTCCCAATCCTCAACGGAGCCCTGGCGTGGTGCGTTGGCCGGGTTGCCTCCAGGCAGGAAGCCGGCGATCACGTCCTCCTCCTCCTGGAAGTGACTCGCGGCGGCCTGGAACCGGATACCGACGATCCCCTGCTGAGCTATGAGGGGCGATACCGGCGGCTGGAGGCGGGCTGATGCCGGAGAATCACGACCGGCCCGAGTTCTGGGTGCCGGACAACCCGGACGGCAGCGGCTGGGCGAACGTCGATTGGGCCAGCGTCACCCAGGGAAGCCGGTATCACTACCAACATGGCGAACCGCTCGACGTGGCGCGGGCAGAGCGGCCCCGGTACTACAAGGTCGTCACCCGGCTCGAAACCGAGCGCATCATCGCCCACGAAAACACGTACTACGTCGCCGCAGTAGATTTGGCTGACTTCGTCGGGGAACTGGTTTGGCACGGTGGCGACGAAGTGATTTGGCACATCGAACCGTGCAAAGACCCGCCGGTGGAGGCTCAGATCCGGTAACCTGGAATCATGACGATTCGAGACCCGGCGGGTCTGTTTTAATTAGCGGATAGTCAAGGAGAGAAGCATGCCGAGTAACTATGGCGAAGGGAAGGAACCCCTTTCCGCCATCAGTGAACCGACGGTGATCTTTGTTATCAACAACTCATGGAAGATTACGGACACCGAGGAGGCAATCTACAACGCTACTCACGCCGCCTGGAAAATCTCCGAGTCGGTCAGGGAACGCGCCGTCTATGCTCTTGGGGTAGCGAACGGTGTGGTGCGTGGGGCGTATCGTATTGACGACTGGTTTGAGGACCCCAACCAAACAGGTCGATGGATCTTTAGAGGCGTTCCCGCTGTAGAACTCGATGCGGTGGACAAAAGCGTGGCACGGTTAAAGCCTCCTCAGGGCCAGCAGACCGCTGTACGCCCATATATGGATGGTATTCCCGCCGATTGAGGGTGGCGGCGATTCCTGGTTGAGATCGGTTTTCAACGCGTTAACGAGGTTTCGGTGGACGGATCAGCAGGACGATACCTTCGTCGTGGATCTCGAAGACCCAGCCGTTGACCGTCGCGACCGCTGGCGTGGAGATTTCGCCGTAGCGGATCTCGACCTTGTGTTCGCCCACATCGATCATCCGGCGGGAGTGGGCGCTGAACGCCTGGCGCGGATTCCGGTAGATGGAGCGCGTGCCGCCGGCCTCTTCGATTGCCTCCCAGGCGATCGCCGTTGCCTCGTCTTCGGTCATGTTCATGCGGTACCGCGTTTCTATTCCAGCGTGCAAAATCTCGTATCGAGTCCCGATGCTACCACTCTCGCCAATGCGCCCAATCAGGCATGGGCGTGTCAGTTCCCCATTTCCCGGCACTGCCTCCGTCTGGTAAGGTGCCCGGCAAAGACGAAGACCAATCGTATTCGACTATTACGATCAGGAGACAAACACCTATGGTGACCGCCACGCGCTTGCACGATGAGATCGACGAAATCCTCCCCGGCCTAATCGCCGACCGGCGCTACCTGCACGAGAACCCGGAACTCGGGTTCCAGGAGTTCAACACCGCGAAGTTCGTGGCCGAACGGCTCCAGGCACTGGGGGTCGAGGATATTCGCACTGGCATCAACGGGACCGGCATCACCGGCCTCGTTCGCGGGAAGAGTGCGGGCGAGAATCGCGTCGTCCTCGTCCGGGCCGACATGGACGCGCTGCCCATCCACGAGGAAAACGATGTCGAGTACAAGTCGCGGAACGATGGGGTGATGCACGCCTGCGGCCACGATGCCCACACCGCGATCCTGCTCGGCCTGGCGCGGACCCTGATGGCGCGGCGGGATGAGTTCGCCGGGACCGTCAAACTGCTTTTCCAGCCCTCCGAAGAACACTTTCCCGGTGGCGCCAAGGGCATGATCGAGGAGGGCGTGATGGAGGATCCCCACGTCGATGCTTCATTTGCCCTCCACATGGCCCAGCACCAGCCGCTCGGCGTGATCACCATCGCCGGTGGCCCGATCCTGGCCGCGCCGGATTCGTTCAGGGTCACGATCCAGGGCAAGGGCGGCCACGCCGCCCGGCCGCAGAACGCGATCGATCCGATCGTCATCGGCGCCCAGATTGTCAATGCGCTGCAGACAGTCGTTTCCCGCAACGTCGATCCGGTCGAGAGCTGTGTCGTCACCGTCGGTTACTTCAACGCCGGCGAGGCCTTCAACGTGATCCCCGATGTCGCCACAATTGGCGGCACGGTGCGGACCCTGACCCCCGAGATTCGGGACCTGGCCGAAGAGCGCGTGACCGCCGTGATCCAGGGGATCGCCGAGGCGGGCCGGGCCACGGTCGAGATCGAGTACACCCGCGGCTACCCGGCGACGATCAATGACCAGGCCGCCGCGGCCCTCGTCCGCGAGGCGGTGATTGAGGTCGTCGGGGCCGACAACGTGGTGACGCCACCGCCGTCGATGGGCGGCGAGGACTACGCCTATTTCCTGCTCGACCGGCCGGGCGCGATGTTCCAGGTTGGCAGCAAGAACGAGGACCGGGGACTGGTCTGGGGCCACCATCACCCGCGCTTCGATATCGACGAAGAATCGCTGGCGGTCGGCCTCGAAACCATGACCGTGACCGTTCTCCGTTACCTGGAGCGGGGGCTGCCAGCCACGGACGGAGGGAACTAGAATGGTCACGGCCACGAGACTGCACGACGAGATCGACGAAATCCTGCCGGGGTTGATCGCCGACCGGCGCTACTTGCACGAGAATCCGGAACTGGGCTGCGAGGAGTTCGTGACCTCAGCCTTCGTCATCGACCGCCTGCGGGCGCTCGGCGTCGAGGACATCCGCACCGGAATCAACGTCACCGGTGTGACTGGGCTGATCCGGGGCACGGCGGCTGGCGATGGTCCCGACCGCGTGGTGCTGGTCCGCGCCGATATGGACGCCCTGCCGATCCATGAAGAGAACGATGTCGAGTACCGCTCCCAGGTTGACGGCAAGATGCACGCCTGCGGCCACGACGCCCACACCGCGATCCTGCTTGGCTTGGCGCGCACGATGATGAACCGCCGCGACGAGTTCGCCGGCACGGTCAAGCTGCTCTTCCAGCCGTGCGAGGAGCGGGGTCCCGGCGGGGCGAAGATGATGATCGAGGCGGGTGTCCTCGAAGACCCGCACGTCGATGCCTGCTTCGCACTCCACATGGCGCAGGACGCGCCGCTCGGCACGATCGTGGTCA
>JACCYX010000235.1 GCA_013696265.1 Chloroflexia bacterium | reverse complement strand
TGATCACTGACGGCATCGCCAAGTTTGGATCGGCCAGCCAAAGCAACGGCTCGTCGATCAGGTTGACCTTCATCAGGTAGTAATTGGCCAGCCCGTAATCCCCGTTGTAGACCCACTTCCAGATGATCGAGGCGATCACGAGCGGCGTGACGACGGGGAGGTAGAACATCGTCCGGAAGATGCCTCTTGCCCGGATCTGGTTGTTCAGGAGCAGCGCCACCGCCAGGCCGATGCCGATCGTCAAGGGCACCGAGGCGGCGGTGTAGTAGATGGTGTTGACGACCGCCTCGCGGAAGCGGTCGTCGCCGGCGAGCCGCGTGTAGTTGTCCAGCCCTACGAATGGCTTGGCCGGTTCGAGAATGTTCCACTGGTGGAAACTGAGATAGAAGGCATAGCCGACGGAGAAGACGGTAAAGACCGAGAACAGGAGGAGCACCGGGGCCAGGAAGAGGTAGGCCGTCCATTGCTTGCGCATGTCCCGCAGCACGCGCCGCGCGCCGGACCGGCGCGTTGGCGCCGGTCGCCCGTAGTTTCCCGTCACGGTGCTGACGCGCATGTTCCGATCCTTTCGATGTTCGGTCCCATAGCCAGAGCACCCATCCAGACATCGTAACGGGTGACGCACACTGTTGCGCTGTGCTCTCAACACCGGTCTTGTAGGGGAGGGCTAGCGGACCGTGAAGGACACCTTCGCCTCTCCGTACTTATCCGCCTATGCCCTCCCGCGATGTCACCACTGCCGCCGGAGAGTCCAACGGGAGGACATACGCGCGCAGCAACACACCGGTGGTCACGGATTTGGTGCGCGCTAGCCCTCCCCTACGACACGGAACGGGACCGGATTAGCGCTCCTACCCCTCGTCGAGGATCGCCTGGCCCTCCTGGGCGGCCTCATCTACCGCGGTGGCGGCATCGGTTTCGCCGTAGATAGCGCGTCCCAGCGCATCGTTCAGCAAGGTTTCGACCTCGCCGTAGCGAGGATTCGGTGCGGCGTTGGTGATGCCGCATTCCATCTGCTGCGCGAACCCTTCGAGAATCGGGTTGTTCTCGAAAATGGCCGGGTTCTCCAGGAGCGATGTTCGGGTGGGGAGCAGGGTAGCCGGGTTCTCGGGTGTGCCGAGTGTCCACAGCGCCAGGTTCTGAGGCGCCGAGAGGAACTCGATCCACTTCCACGAGGCATCGTGGTTCTGCGATGAGACGGGGATCACGAGGGTATCGCCAGCCACGGTCGTCGCGCAGCGCACGCGCTCAGGCAAGGGCGCCGCCGACCAAAGACCGTTGATGTCCGGGAACTCGCTCTGCATCACCCCGGCGAACCAGGCGCCCGCGACGTACATCGCGACCTGTCCCTCGGCGAAGGCGATGCGGCCGTCGTAGGAGTTCGAGTTCAGGTAATCGGCGGGCGAGTAATCGGCCAGCCGCACATAGAACTCGGCTGCCTCCTTGCCCGCGTCGCTGTTGAACATGATCTGGGTGCCGTCTTCCGAGAGCAACTCGCCGCCGTTCTGCCACAGCCACGGGTACCAGTAGTAGGCCGCCTCGGTGGCGAAGGTGATGAATCCGTAGGTACGGGCCTCGGTGTCCGTCAACGCTTGGGCGGCCGCCTCGAACTCCTCCCAGGTCGTGGGCGGTCCGGCAATGCCCGCCGCCTCGAAAAGATCGGTCCGGTAGAAGAGACCGGTCGACTCGCCGTCGTACGGCAAGCCGTAGAGCCGCTCCTCCCAGAGGGCCGCCTCCAGGAACGCCGGCACGTAGTCTTCGACAATGACCGCCGCGCTCCCTTCCGCGTACGGCCCCAACTCCAGCAACGCGTTGCGCGAGGCGAAATCGACCACCGCACTTTGGTCGAGGAAGGCCACATCGGGCGGATTGCCGCCAGCGATCCGGGTCGTCAGCCGGTCGGTGAACTCCTCGGCCGGCACATCCTCGAAGTCGACCGTTATGTTCGGGTGAAGTTCCTGGAACTGATCCCGCAATGCTTGCAGAACCTCGGAAGAACCGACCCAGGAGGCGAAGGTGATGGTCACGGGCTCGGTTGGCTCGGACACGTCCGGGCTGAGGTTGGCCAGGTCCAGGTCTTCGCCGAACGACGTCGCCGGCGAGGCGGCGGGACTCGATTCCTGGTGGGCAAAGGCCGAGCCTGCGAAGGTCATGTGCGCGGCGGCGGGGGCGCCGAGGCCGAGGGCAACGGCGCCGCGGGTGAAGCCGCGGCGGGTACGACGGGAACGGAGAAGGTCGCGTTTCAGGTCGGTCATTGGTTTCTCCCGTTCGATGAATGACAGGCGGAACGTTGGTCAATGGGCGGGAGCGGAAATGCGTCGAACGCTTTCCCGTTCCATCAGGCGAGTGGATAGCAGGATCCGGCTCGGTTCGCCAGTCGGATCGCGAATCCGGTCAAGCAGCATTTTCAGCCCCATCCTTCCCATTTCGGCGATCGGCTGGGCGATCGTGGTCACGGCCGGAAAGACGGCGGCTGCGTAGGGGATATCGTCAAATCCCACGACCGAAACGTCCCCCGGCACCTGCCGGCCGGTGCGTTGCAGGGCACCGATGACGCCGATTGCCATTTCGTCGTTGAAGGCAAAGATGGCGGTGAGTTCCATGTTCCTCGCGAGCAGCTCTCCGACGGCGCGAGCCCCGCCATCGTGGCGGCCATTGCCGCGAACCAAGGCGTCCGCCGGCAGGTCGAGACCGGCCTCACGAAGCGCCCGGCGAAACCCGGCGATCCGGCCGGCGCTCGGCGTGAGATCGCTGGGACCCACGACACAGGCGATCGCGCGATGCCCGTGGTCGAGAAGAAATCTGGCGGCGAGGTACCCTCCTTCATGATTGTCGACGAGCAGTTGATCGACTGGCTCGTCGCCAAGGTCGCGGTCAATGACGACGCACGGCACACCGGCTTGCCGGATGCGCGCGAGGTTGTGATTGGTGTCTTCATCGGGAATCAGGCCGGTCGAGGTCAAGATAATGCCGTCGACCCGCTTGGCAAGCAGAACATCGATGTAGCGAGTTTGCTTGACCTCCGACAAGTCGGAGTTGCAGAGGATGACACTGTAGCCTTCGGCGAAGCCAGCGTCCTCGATGACGCGGGCCATCTCCGCGAAGAACGGGTTGGAGTTGTCGGGAACGAGCAGGCCGATCGTGTGGGTGATTTTGCGCCGGAAACTGCGCGCCAGGAGGTTGGGGCGGTAGCCAAGCGTGGCGATGGCCTCATGCACGCGCTCCTCAGTAGCCGGGTCGACCTTTACCGACTGGTTCACGACACGGGAAACGGTCGAGATTGAGACGCCGGCACGGGCCGCGATGTCCTTGATCGTGATCGTGGGGGTTTCCGTTGTCACGGTCATCGTGGCTCCCGTTCCGGGACGAGGATTCGGATGCCCCACGGATCGATCGGGATCGTGAGCGAGTCGCATCTTTTTGGTGGACCGTCCGAGGCTGATTGACGTTGGCGGCGCTTACCCGGACAGTCATGTCGAGCGCCAGTGCGACATCCCGGCCCCGCTGGATACGGAGCAGCCGGTACGTCGGGTGCCTCGATACCGCTTCGCGGGGGATGTCTCGCAAGCTCGTCATGACAATCCGCGGTGGACACAATATCCAGCGTGAGCGTAGTCTCGGTGTAACGATCGAACAATGACGTCGAACCGCTGAACGCCGCCGAGTGGTTGCCCAATTCGATCGCCGCGTCATGGTGATCGGGGCTGAAGTTGAGCAGGACGAGGACAGGCGAGGCGCCATCCGCTTCGTGGCGCACGTACCCGAAAAGCTGGTCGGCCGGTTCGACGTCCAACACTGTCCAATGATTGGATCGGAGTCCGGCCAGCGTCCGCCTGAGGTGGATCAACGTGCGGAAGTGTGGCCGGAGGTCGTGATGATCGGTCCAGTCGATGGGGCCGGGATCGGCGTACGGCTCGAACTCGGCCCCAACCTCGTCGCCGGTGTAGACGCAGGGCAATCCGGGCAAGGTCAGGAGCATTGCCGACGCAACCCGGTACAGGTCGACGCCATGCGTCGTGATGAAGCGCGGGCCGGTATCGTTGTTGTTCAGGAATCGGAAAGTGAACGAATTCGGGTTGTGGCCGCCGCCCTCACGGTTGGCCAATGTCCGCGCGATGCCGGTGGGAATCGGCGTCTCGCCAGAAAAGATGTCCGTCCACGCCCAGACGCCCAGTTCGTCAGTCCAGTCGTAAGCGGAATCGAAGCCGTTAGTCACGTAGTACGGATCGCGGGCGCTCGCTTCGGCGATCAGCAGGCCGTCCGGTTTGACGCGATGGAATTCGGCGCTGAACTCGGGCCAGAAATCGGGCCGGCGCTGCTTGATGCCCCAGGCGACATCGACCCGGAAGCCGTCGACATCCAGTTCCCGCACCCAGTACATGAGCGCCTCGGTCATGAATCGACGAACTTCAGGATTGTCGAAATCGAGGTTCGGCAGATGGGTCCAACTGAAGTAATGGGTAGTATTTCTTTCGCTATCTCGGTCGTAAAAGCCGTAATGCGGCGACGCTGGCCCGTGGCGATCGGCGTCCCGGTAATAGGGATGCTCACTGGAGGTGTGGTTCGGAACCACATCCATCAGCACCCGAATGTTGCGGGCGTGCGCCTGCTGCACCAGGTGTCTGAAGTCGTCGAGCGTCCCGTATTCCGGCCGGAGGTCGAAGTAATCGACGACACCGTAACCGAAGTCGCCTGGAGTCGTGACATTGACCGGCGCGAGCCAGATGGCCGCGATGCCGAGGTCGGCAAGGTCGTCTAGGCGGTCGATCACGCTCTGGTAGCCATGAGGACCGGCGTTCCGGACGACGACACCGTAAACCGTGGCTCCTTCGGTCCAAGCCGCTCGTTCCCTGACCGTATCCACGATGCGGACCTGACCCTGATCGACCACGAACGTGGACGACGCTGTGTCTCGCCGTTCCATCTCGTCCGTGATCGTGAGCGATACGAGATACTCGCCGTCCACCTTGGGAATAGGTGTGACACGCCCGGGCTGGCTGGAGAAAGCAGCTTCATCGGATTTGACCAGGTCATTCGGGCGAAGGGACCATTCGTAGCGGCTGATCGGCGCGCCGTCGAACTCGCCCGGTTCGCTGATCGAACCGTCCAGAATCACGCCATCGTCACGGAGCGAGATCGCGATCCGTGCCGTCGGCCGTGGCGAGAGCCGGACCGTGTACGTGACTCGCGCCGACTCCACGGTTGCCTCCCCGAGTGTGGCGACCGCCTGAA
>JACCYX010000111.1 GCA_013696265.1 Chloroflexia bacterium | reverse complement strand
GGACAGGCAACGCCGCGGCGGCGAGCGGCGGCCGGGGAGTGGCCGACTCCCGGAATGACGCGAGCGTCTCTGGCGCGAGGTCGAGGGCGGCGGCGAGCATCCGGATGGTGTCCGGGTGAGGACGCCGCTTGACCCCTCGTTCCAGGTCGCTGATACAGCGCACGCTCAACCCGGACCGTTCGGCCAGGGTCTCCTGCGTTATGCCCGCCTCCTGACGGTAGCGACGAAGCTGGTCGCCAAAACGCTCAACGCTCATGGGTGGCTCTACCGCGCCTTCCCCTATCGGCCGCGCTGAAGGGCGCGACGGCAACTCGATCAGGTCCCAGGCAATCCATCGTACTTGGCCCGTCAAACGCCAGCAACCCACACGCGACCCAGCGTGTGGGTTTCGCGTGGGTTAAGTGTCTGGAGTCCGGACCGCCGCGGGAGCAGACTGAAATCGGAGTGACGCAGGGAACCGCAAGGCGGAGCAGGAGACACTCCAGGCGCCGGCAAAGGTGCATTTGCCGGCGCCACCGCCGCGGCAAGGAGGAGTTCTGGAGAGATTACGGAATTTATCAGGAAGGAGGTTGCTTGTTCCCTGGGTCCCGATCTCATTCGATTCCCCGTTCGTCATCGTCCGAGATGGTCGCACGGGACACCGCTCAACCGGAAGGCGGAACCATGATCTTGTCGCTCATGTCCGAAGTCGTCGTTTGTCCCATCCGCTACTTCCTGACCGCGCTGCTCGACCTCGCGCTGGCGTAGAACTCCCGCGCGTTGGAGTGCCAGCGCCGCCAGACTGAGCATCGCGAATGCACGGTCACACCTCGTCAACCACGCCCAGATTCGAAAGGAACCCCATGAACGCACGTCGCAACTCACGGTCGCTCTCGCACGTCGAATGTTCCCTCATCACTATATTGCTCGCGGCGATTGGCATGACGCTCGCCTTCATCCCAACGACCGCCGCCCAGCAAGCCGTCCCCCAGGACCTGGCGGCCCAATACTTCGACGCCGTTCCCGGCAGTGCCTCCCTGGAACTGGTCAGCCCCAACGCCGTCCTCCATACCCCGGAAGGCGAATTCTCCGGCGCCGCCGGTTTGAGCCAGTTCGGCGAAACGCTGGAGAACTCGTTCTCTGACCTCGACTTCGAGATGCAGTCTGTCGAGACGGTCGACAACCTGGTAGTCATCGCGTTCACGATGACCGGCATTCACACTGGGGCATACTTGGGATTGCAGCCAAACTGTTCCGGGATCGCCGTACCTGGCATGGCCGTACTTCGGAACAGCGACGCAGTCATCACCGAACAGTGGATCGACTACGATCGTCAAACCCTGATCGAGCAGATCCATGCGTTCAGCCGGTATGATGCTGGTGAGGGAACTGCCTGCACGAGCGCCCCGCCGACGGCGCCACCCAGCGCCCCGACCTGCATCAGCGCCACCGAATGCGAAACGGCCTACTAGCGCCGCGAGCGGTGAACTTCGAAAAGGTTAGCCAAGCGCAACGCCCGTGGAGCGACGACTCCACGGGCGTTGCCCTTTGGACCACCACATGACAATACACCGGGTTTCGGGGCTTTTATCCTGCCGCGCGGCGTGCTATTCTGGCCGTCGGCCCACCGCGCTTCTTCTCCACGCATCGCAAGGGAACCGACCAACGTGCGCATCTCGCCACGCGAGTACTGGCGGCTGCTGGCCGTCTACCTCAAGCCGCAATGGAAATTGGTCGGGCTGTTGACGTCGCTACTGCTCACTTCCACCGGGCTCCAGCTCGTGTCGCCGCTGATCCTGCGGCAGTTCATCGACCGCGCCCTCGAAGGCACTACCCTCAACACCCTGCTGCTCATCGCCAGCCTCTACATCGGTTTCGCGATCCTGCTCCAGGTCATCAAGCTCTTCGAAACCTGGTCCGCTGAATACGTGGGCTGGACTGCCACCAACAACCTCCGCGCCGACCTCGCCCTGCACGTGCTCGGCCTCGACATGTCATTCCACAATGCCCATACCCCCGGTGGGTTGATCGAGCGGGTCGATGGCGATGTCTTCACGCTCGGCAATTTCTTCTCCCGCTTCATCATCAACGTCCTGGGCAACCTGCTGCTCACCATCGGCGTGATCGTCTTGCTGGCCCGGATCGACTGGCGGATCGGGCTCACGGTCGCGCTCTTCGCCGCCATCACGATCGCGGTCCTGATGATCTTCGGCCGCTACACGTCGCGGCGTTTCGCGGCCGCCCGCGAGGCCTCGGCCGAGTTGATGGGCTTCCTGGAGGAGCGGATCGGCGGCACCGAGGACATTCGCTCGGCCGGCGCAACCGCCTACACGATGCGCCGCAACCACGAATTCGCCCGCACCTTCTACCAGCGGCACAAAAGCGCGATGATTCTGGGGCAGATGTCGTGGTCGACCTCGAACCTGCTCACCGTAATCGGGAT
>JACCYX010000460.1 GCA_013696265.1 Chloroflexia bacterium | reverse complement strand
TTGCAGGCCCAGAAGTCGGAACACCCCTTCGCCGACGCCGCGTACCGAAAGCGGCACCAGGCGTTCCTGCGTCGCCGCGACAATCTCGAACAGGAGCGCAACGCGCTCTCTGACGTGCTCGAACGCGAGATCGAGGCCGAGGATATCCGGATCCGCAACGTGATTCGCGGCATCCGCGATGTCCTCTCCCGGTTCGGCTACCTGCGCCAGGGTTACCCGACCGAGAAAGCCGACATGCTCGCCGATATCTTCGACAACGATGGGCTCATCCTCTGCGAGCTGGTCGATCGGCAGACGCTCGATCCGCTCAGCCCCGAGGAGTTGGCTGAAGTGTTCTCGTGGTTTAGTTTCGACCGCGAGTACCGCTATGCCAATCACTTCACCCTTCCCGAGCGGCTGGTGACGGCTCGCCGTCAGCTCGAAGACCTGGAACACGATGTCCTGAGCGAAGAACGGGATCTCAAGCTCTTCATCTCCGAGGGCCACAACCCCAGCTTCTACGGCGCGGCCCTGGCCTGGTCGCACGGTTCGACCATGGTGCAGATCGGGGAGCAAATGGAACTCTCCGAGGGGGACCTGGTCCTGACCTTCAACAAGACCATTGACCTCATGCGTCAGGTCCGGGAGATGCTGATCGGCGTGGCGCCAGAGCACCCGCTCGTCAACAAGCTCGTCATCGCCGAACGCCGGTTGCGGCGAGGGATCGTCGAGCAGTCGCTCAGTCTCGGCTTTACCCCCATCTCGGAGGAAGCCGACACCGACGATGCCCAGGACGAACCGGACGATTCGCTGACCGACGAGGCGGCGACGGTCAACTGACGACTTGACACCTCATGGGCTCCTTGCCGTCATTTCGAGCTTGCTCGGAATGACGGCAAGGGAGTTGCGGTCGGTCATTGAAAGAGCGCTTGCGTCTTGACCGTTAATCTCCACGTTACACGCAAAAGCGAACATCTGTGCTACGCTCGATCGAGACTGATCGACGCGGACGCCATCACGATGGCGTCAGGAGGGAGCACATGTCCACGCTGAACCCCGCGAATGTCGCGCATGCCTGGTGGCGGGCCATCGACCAAGCCGACTTCGGCGCCGCGATCCGCCTCATGGCGGCGGAAACGGTGATCGATTGGCCGCTCTCAAACGAACGCATGGCGAGCCCCGACATGTGGAAAGAGGTCAACGCGCACTATCCGGGCCGGTGGGCCGCATCCGTGCGGTCGGTCGTCGCCGAAGGCACCTCGGTCGTCACCAGGACCGACGTCTCCGACGGCAGCATCTCCGTCCAGGCCATCTCGTTTTTCACGGTGGAGGACGGCCTGATCACGCACCTGGTCGAATACTGGCCGGAGCCCTATGCCCCGCCGGCGGGGCGGTCCCAATGGACCGTTCCAATTTCTTCCGTTCTGGCGGATTGATTGCGGAGAAGACGATGAAGAAGACCACCTTTGTCCTGCCCGGCGAACGCATGAAGGAGGCCGGACTGGCCGCGGTGCGTGGCCGGGGGTTCGTCCTGGAGGCCGGGTTTCCGCTCGGCGCGGCGATGATCGACCACGCCTGGAGCGGTGGGGCAGCCGACGCGGCCATCCGACAGCTTGCCGGATACCAAAACGACGACGGCGGTTTCGGGCGCGGACTCGAGGTGGACATCGAGTCGCCAGTGAGCAATCCCTTCGCGGCGCGGTTGGCGATGGCGATTCTGCTCGGCCTTGACGATCGGCCTTCAACCGATTTGCGGCTGAATCTCCAGCGGTGGCTGATCGCCAACCAGGACGAGGATGGCGATTGGCATTTTTCCGACGAGACCAAATCTGCTCAACTCGCCCCGTGGTTCGCGGGCTGGACGTTCCCCAGCCTGAATCCCGCCTGTTGTTTGGCTGGCTACGCGAACCGGCTCGGCATCGCCACACCCGCCATGCTGGACCGGGTGGCCCGGCTCTTCGACGAAAAGTCTTCGCTCGACGAGGCCCGGTCGGGTGAGTTCTACGCCTTGTTACCCTACGTCGAGTACATCGCCGGAGTCGATTGGCCGGGGCGAGCCGCCTTCGTCGAAGCCACCGTCGAGGGGATCAGCGCCGCTGACCGAACGGGGAAATATGCCGACGCCGGTCACTTCTGGGAACACGTGCTCGGCGGCGGTCCCGACATCGCCGGGCGAATCTCGACCGACGTATTGTCGAAGCAGGCCGATGCGCTTCTGGGTGAACAACTGCCCGACGGTGGCTGGCCGACACCCTACAACGATGCCTGGCGTCCGCTGTTCACCGCCCAGTCCTGCATCACCCTTGCCCAGCTCCGGGACGGTATTTGATACGGAATTCGGATGAACCTCGTTAGTCCGGGCCGTTGGACATTTCGAGCGGATCCCACGCTGCTCTCTTGACGGGTTCGGTTGGCCCCTGTGTGGGGTATTCACCCGTTGTCCGCCGTCTGTATGGGCGCTCAGCGTTCGCTGATGGCGTTGAGGAATCCGTCCCGGCTGCCGAAGAAGACAAACCCGTCGGTCACGATTGCGGCCGATTCGATGGTGTCGCCGGCCAGGAAGTACCAGACCGCCTCTCCTGTGTTGAGGTCCAGCGCCAGGAGCGAGGTGCCCGCACCCAGGATCGCCAGGTTGCCGGTGATCGCCGGGGCGGTCAGGGATTGCTTGCCCGCCGGATACAACCAGCGCTGTTCGCCGGTTGCCGCGTCGAGCCCATAGATCCCACCGTCGCTCGCCGCGAGTACCACCACCTCGCCATCCGTCGCCGGTGGCAGGGCACCGCCGTAGTTGACCGACCAGAGACGGTCGCCGGACGCGAGATCGAGCGCGTAGAGTTCACCCGCCTGGGTTGTCGCCAGCACCGTGTCGCCGGTGACGACCGGTGCGGCGTAGATCGCGCCGGGTAGCGTGATCCGCCAGTTGGACACGCCAGTCTGACGATCGACGTTGTAGAGAATGCCTTCATCGGTCGCGTAGATCACGGCGTCGCCGGTGATCGACGCGGCGCCAAAGACGATCCCTTCGGTCGGCAACCGCCAGGCGATCTCGCCGGATTCGGCTTCGAGCGCAAAGATCCAGCCTTGCTGGCTGCTGACGATCACCAGTCCGTCGCGGACCGTTGGCGAGGCCTGCCCCCCGTATTGAAGGGGGATCGACCAGCGTTCCGCCCCGGTCGCGGCGTCGAGCGCGCTGAACGTGAAGCCGGCGCCGACGTAGACGGTGCCATCGACCACCGCCGGCGTCGCGCGCGTCACGTAGGACGTCACCGTGTGTCGCCAGATTTCAGTTCCGGACTCTGCGTCGAGGGCGTGAAGGATTCCGGCCTTGCTCATGACATAAAGAATACCGTCGGCGATGGCGGGCGCGCCGTAGAGTTCGCCGCCCGTATCCACCTGCCAGGCGAGGATCGGTGAACCAGTCGGCGCCGGGCCCGGCATCTGGCTGTCGTGCAGAGGTCCGCCGCCGGACATCGTCACGTTCCCGGAGAGCCTGTTCCCTGGGTTGGCCGGGGTCGCGGCCGAGTCAACCGTGCTGGTCGGGGTCGCGTTGATATCCGGTTCGTCGTTATCGGCGAATGTGCCGGAGGCGTAGATGGCGCGGAAGCCGACGAAGACCAGCACGAGCGCCGCGGTCGCGGCCAGGAAACCGCCCCACAGGCGCATGGCGTGCTGGTCCCGCCGGATCTGCCAAATCCCGGCGAGGGCGGCGGCCACCGCCGCGATCCAGACCAGGAGGCTGAGCGACCGGTCCGGGCCGACGACCAGCGCGACGGCGATCAGCACCGCGCCAACCGCGATCCAACCGCCACCGCCCGGCGCGTCGTTGCCTCGTTTTCGATTGTGCTGGCGGCGATCGCGTTCGAGCCGCTTCTGAAGCAACGCCAGGCCAGGCCGGGTCTCCGAGGATGGCTCGGCGGCGATTGACCGGATGTCGCCGGCGCAGGAGACACAGAATCGTGCCCCTTCGTCGTTCTCCCAGCCGCATTCGGGACACCGGCGAATGTGCGCGACGTGGCCCGACCATTGGCGACGCGATGACCCGCCGTAGCGGGGCGTGTGCACCCTTCCGCCAAGCGGGTTGGTGCCTCCCTGGGACTCGGATGAATGCAATGGATGTGGAGGTTTGTCGCTCATGCGAGGTCCTATCGGTACGGGCCAATTCTAACCCGCACGCGTACCTTCAAGACGACAGACCGCCGAACTATCGTCTGGGTGTGCCGGTGAGGATCGTCCAGGGCAGGGAGCCGGTCACGGTTTCGACATCGAGTTCCATGCTGGCGAACTCCGCGAACTTCTCACGCGACCAGAAGTTGCGGTGGTCCGGGTCAGACCCGCGCGGCCGAATGTCGAGGTTCTTCCCCCGGGCGGCGTTCGCGAGGCAAAAGAAGGGTTCGTGCGGCACGCTGAGAACGACGTGACGCTTCGCCATGCGGGCCAGTTCGGCCAGCGCACGGTCCGGCTCGTGAAGGTGTTCGAGCACCTCGAAGCAGCAGACCACATCGAAGGCGTCGTCGGGATGGTCGATGTTGTAGATGTCGCCGACGGCGAAGGTTCCACGCGGGTTGCGGAGCTGGGCCGCCTTGACCGAGTCGCCCAGCATGTCGAAACCGGAGATGTTCAGGTCAGGCATCGCTTTGAGCATGATGTCGGCCACGAACCCCTCGCCGCAGCCAGCATCGAGCATCGTCGCCGGGTGGAGATCGGTCACGATGCCGGTGATCTTCGCGTGGAACCGGTCGATCAGCTTGCGTTGGACGGGATTGTCGCTGGTGTGCTTCTTGTAGTTGCTGGTATCGACCAGCCCGCCGCCTTCGTACTTGAACGTTTCACTGATGCTCATGCCGTGGGTTTCCTCCTCTGGTAACGCTCGATGTTTGAGTCATGAATGTGATTCCGATGGTGCGTGGTGATCGCC
>JACCYX010000226.1 GCA_013696265.1 Chloroflexia bacterium | reverse complement strand
GACCGGCTTCATGTGCAGCAAGCGCCGGAACTCGTTGTAGCGCGGCACCCCAAGCTCGCGGGTGCGGAGGATGTCGGTTGCGGCCAGGTCCTGGATCACGCCATCCTCGCGTTCGAAGAACTGCAGGGATCGTGGGAAGTTGTGGAGCACCACCGCGCCAGGGTGGGCGATGCCGAAGGAGTAGTAGAGGTCGTCCATCGCGACCGCGCCGAGGAGATCGAGCGCGGCCCGGCCGCTGATCCGGGGGAATTGCCGCTCCTCCAGGAGTTGGCCGGTGCCGCACGCATGGAAGGCGTAATCGTCGGGCATCAGCGGGTGCATGCGGTAGACGGCCACGAACTCTTCGGTCAGCGCGTAGGGCACGTTGAAATGATTCGCCTTCGATCCGACGATGCCGCTCAGCACCTCGCCGTCGCCGATGTGGCCAACGAGCCGGCTGACCCGTTCGCCCAGGACGCCCCACCAGTTGGCGCGCATGCCGATCTGCAGGGCAGGGTGCCCGAGGAACGCGGTGGTCCACTCGACGGTGTGGATTTTGGCGAGGAGCGCGGCGTTGACGAGGCGGGCCCGGTCGAAGAGTTCGTCGTCGGACCAGGCCGGGTACTCCGCCTTCAGGCGGTCACAGATCGCATTGTGCTCGCGGACGAAGAGCGAGTGGAGCATGGCGAGGCCGACCCAGAAGCCGGGTTCGTCCGCCGGGTGCTTGTCGCTCTTCGGGTCGACCGGCACCAGGCCGTCGTCGCCGACCCGCAGCTTGCCCTCCTCGCCGAGGCGGACCTTCGCCTGGGTTTCCGCGTCGCTGCCGTAGAGTTGCGAGCCGTCCCACCAGTGGGTTTCGACGTTGGTGTAGGTGGGCGGCAGGCCGGCGGCGTCTTCGGCCGGGGTGCGGGTTGGGTCGGGCCGGGTGCGCATGATCCGCATCGGGTGGTCCGGCCAGGGATCGTCGCCGGCCAGCGGCACCTCCCAGGGATTCTCGTGGGGGCTCTTGCCGTGGCTGAACCAGTCGCGAATCATGAACTGGAGCCAGGCGGCGGCCAGCACGTTGAGCGTGGAGGCGGGAATGAACTCCTCCCGCGTCATCAGTTCGAGGCTGACCGTGCGGGGATTGGGTTGCAGCATCCGGTCGCGATCCGGGAACGACCGGGCGAGCGGCACGTTACGGCCGAACCGGCTGCCGGCGCTGCCCATCGCCGGGTTCGACAGATCGTTCCAGGTGCCGTCGGCGGATCGCGCGCTCTTGTGGGAGGTTGCCGGATCGGGCGCGGGGATGGATGGCGCCCCGGTATCGTGGAGGTTTCGGGCGCGGAGCCGATTCCGGATACCGACCAGCGCCACGAGCCCGATCGGGGTCGGCAGGCGGTGCCAGCCGGTCCGGTGATCGACCCGTGTGACCAGGCGATGGAAGAGTCGCGACATTATCGAGCGAGCCATCGGCGCAACCTTTCCACGGACGTTCCGCACGCTATCCGCATTGTTCACCCAGGGTCCCTGTTGACCTCACTCTACACCCGTCGATGGCAAAGTCAAATCTTTCGTCGAGGCATGTGGCGCTCCCGGCAACAAACAAGGGTGGCGCATGGTGCGCCACCCGTGTTCCATCTCATCCAATGCGTTGGATCACCCGTTACGCCGCGACCTTCTGGCCGTACGGCCGAAGTGCCTTCGCCGCGTTGAGGGAGTGGGCCCACCACGCCAGTTGATCCAGCATGACCTTGGCCGCGCCGTTGACGCCATCCGCGTCGCGCGGTTGGCCGTCGTCGTCGAACTGGCCCCACGCGCCGTGAAAACTAACCGTGTCGCGGATCGTCATCGCGTGCAGCTCGGCGAAGACGACGCGGAGCGGTTCGACCGCCCGCAGCCCACCGGAGATGCCGCCGTACGAAACCAGCCCGACCGGCTTGGCGTGCCACTGCTCGCCGAGGCTGTCGATCGCCGTCTTCAGCGGGCCAGGATAGCTGTGGTTGTATTCCGGAGTCACGATCACCACGGCGTCGGCCGCGCCGATCCGTTCGGCGAACCGCTCGACATCCGGCGACGACGCCATCGACGGCGGGAACTCGAACCCGGCCAGGTCGATGACATCGAC
>JACCYX010000422.1 GCA_013696265.1 Chloroflexia bacterium | reverse complement strand
GCGTCATGTGGACCAGCACCGACCGCCATCCAAGCCGGTGGTGGGCGAGGACCGCCGCTCCCCCCATCAATTCGGCGTCGGCGGCGTGGGCGCCGATCACCATGATGCAGGGCTGGCGGTGGTCATCACTCGTCATCTCGGAACCTCCCCGGTTGCGATTGCCTTCGCCATCAGCGCGAAGCGCCGGACCTCTTCGAAGCCATGCTCCCGGTAGAGCCTGGCCGCGCGGTCGCTGGTCCACAGGAACCAGGCGCAATGAAAACCCTTCGACCGCATTGCCAGCAACGTCGCGGAGAGCAGGACTGCCCCGACGCCGCGGCCGCGGTACGCCTCATCGACGCCGAAGGGACCGAACCGCTCGTGGCGCGATTGGGCGTAGCCAACCAGCGTTCCGTGCTCTTCGGCCACATGCATGGTCACGAATCGAGGATCGGTTCCCATCAGGTCCATCAGCACCGCGGCGGCGTCCGGCCGCCAGTGGGGGAAGTGCCGTTCAAGGAACTGGAGTAGTGGGACTATGTCCCGTGGTTCCGCGGGACGCACGCGAATCCCGGCCGATTGGAGCCTTCCAGCCAGGGGCACGATGACGTCAGCCGCCCGGTAGCCAGTCAGCGATGCTTTCATGCTTAGCGGTCGGCTGAGGGTTTCGGCGCCCCAGGCATGCAGGAACGTGACCGCGTCTGGATAGGCACGTTCATCCACGCCAGGGGTGAAGTAGCTGGGGATGTAGGGACCCACCATGATCCTGGCAATGCCCGAATTGCTCCATCGGTCCTGTAGGCGATCGAAGAGCGCCCGGCCGATTCCCTGGCGTTGAAATCGGTCGTCTACCCCGAACCCGACCACCCAGGCGTCGGGCGGCTCCGACATGCGCGACGTGCTTGATTTGTTGGTCATGCCCAGCACGAAGCCAACGACGATGTTGGCCTCGGCTTCGACGGCGACGAGGCATTCCCCGGTATCGAAGTTGGCATCCAGCAGGTACCGCGTGCGCCAGGTGAATCGGTCGATCGGGTCCGCCCACATCGACTCGTTCCAGAGGGCGACGAGTTCTGCCTCATCGCTCGCGGCATATGGTCGAACTACGATATCCGCTGGCATTCCGCTCCCCGGATAGGTACGTGAGATCGCGGTCAGCCCTGGGCTATCGCTTCCTCGTACTCCTGCCTGATCTGGTCGCCGCCCCGGCCCCGCCATTCTGAGATCATCTCGTCGAGCGTCTCGATCGGCTCGCGGCCCGTCACGATGGCGGTGTAGGTGTCAGCGAGGTATTGTCCAAGTTCAGCACCTTGTTCGCCCTGGGTGGCGGAGTACAGGCCAGCGGTGGGATTCGTCACCGCCACCTCCGCCATCCGCTCGTTGTAGGCTTGGGCAAACTCGGCTTCCTCCGGCAGGCCGGAGTAATAGAAGTAGTTCTCGCTCAGGAACGGATAGACCAGCGCGCTGCGGTCGGCTGAGCCCTGCTCGGTGAGCGAGTAGCCGCCAGTTTCGAGTTCCTCGGAGTGAACGCCGGGGATGCCATAGAGGAGGAAGGTCGCTTCCTCGCTGCCGAACGGGGCGACCAGGTAGTTCATCACGCCCAGCAGTTCGTGGAGCCGTTCTTCGTCCTGGCCGGCCTCGGCGGATATGGCGTTGAAGCCGAAGATGCCGGGCGTCTGGTAGGTGATTCCCGTCCCGCCGTCGTGGCCCGGCATGATGACGGGCTCAAGGACGGCTTCGGGAACAATTGGCTTGATCGTCTGGCGAAAGCCGGAAGGGCCGAAGACGGCCGCGAATCCGTTGGTCGCCATGCCGGCCTGTCCCCCAAGCAGCAGATCCGAGGCCTGGCTGACATTGAGATTCGCGGAATCGGGATGATAGGCGCCCGCGTTGTAGAGTTCGATGATGAACTCCAGCGATTGCCGATACTCCTCCGTCTCGATGGCGTTGAGCAGCGTGCCGTCGTCGTTGAGGCGCCAGCCATAGGGTACGCGGTACATCTGGTTGACGATGAAGGCGAACCAGGTGCCGCCGTACGGGCAAAATCCCCAGGTATCCTGCGCGCCATTGGCGTCCGGATCGTTCGTAGCCATCGCGATCAGCAGTTCCTGGACTGCCGCGGCATCGGTGAGGGTTTCAAAGCCGAGGGCATCGCCCCAATCCTTCCGGTAGAAGGTCGGGTCGTTGTTCCTCAGCACGGGTTTGGGGACCCCCCAGATGCGTCCGTTGACCCGGGTGGCATCCCACTGGTAGGCGGGATACGCCGCCAGGTTGGGATAGTCGGTGAGCCCGCCCGATTCGACGAGTTCGGTCATGTCGAAGAACGCGCCCTGTTCGATGGCTTCATAGATGATGGGGCGGACTGGACTCGGCAGCAGGAAGAAGAGTTCGGGCAGGTCGCCGCCGGCGAACACCGTGGAGATGCGCTCGCCATAGCTATCCACGGGCACCAGCTCGGGTTCCCAGGTTACGCCCAGCCGCGTCTCCAGTTCCTGCCAGAACTGATTTTCGTCCTTCGGTGTCGGAGGCGGCGAGTAGGAGAGGATAAGGGCGCGAACCGTGCCGCCTGATCCTGGAGCCGATTCAACGGTGGCGTACGGCTCCGGGTACTGCGTGTAGGCAACGGGCACGCCTTCGACAGCCGAGACGATGGCCCCTTCGGGCACGTTGGCCGCCGGTGTGCCCTGAGCCAGGGCGCCTGACACCAGTGGCGCGGCGAGGGCCGCGGTTCCCGCCAGGCCGGCCGTCGCCTTGAGTACCTGGCGTCGATTCCGGGCCGTTGTCGCTGAGTCGAATGAAGCGAGTCGCCTGGTGGTCATGTCCTCTGCCTCCATAGGTATCGATGATCGAACGTGTCGCTGATCGGTGCGCGCTGGGCAACGGCCGCGAATCGAAGGGAAAAGCGGCTGACTTGCCCGTCTGCAGACTCGCAAATCGGCCATCAAACGTCAACATTGTGAAATTTGAACGGTTGGGGCGAAAACGGATTCAAGGAGCTTTGCCTGACATAACCGTGAACGTGGCGATCCTCGCGCCGGTGCAACGTCTGCTTCCGATTGGCCGCTATGAACTTGACGCCGTTTTCACACAGTGGTAGGCTGCAAGCATCGGTCTGGCGAGTGCCGTCGAACCCCTGCTTGCCCTTGTCACCTCACTTGAGTGCAACACAATTCGATATGGTGGCTGCGTTTCA
>JACCYX010000415.1 GCA_013696265.1 Chloroflexia bacterium | reverse complement strand
CCATCCGACACCGCCTACTGGATCGACATCGGCGAACGAAGGCCCACCTCCGACCGGCGTGGCGTTTTCATCCTCGCTGCTGAAGAGCGCGATGATTTGCTCGGCCGTGGCGGGCACCACCGAACGCACCAGCAGCAATTCGTGCGGCACCTCGCCAACGTTCGTGACTTCCCAGACCTGGCGGCCAGAGTCGATGGTTTCCGGAAACTCGTAACCCATCTCGAACATGCTCACCGTTCCGTCGACGGCCGGCTCCTGGACCGGGACAGGAGTGGCATCGGCGGCTACGACATCCAGGTGAATGGCGGAGTCGTGGAGGACGAGGTGTGGACCCGCTACGAGGTCAACGCCGGCGAATGAGGTGTGTCCCGGCAAGGTTTCACCGACGAAGCCAGGAAAATCGGCATCGAGGAACCAGGCGGGCGGCTCCATGGCCTCGGGGCCGACATCGGCCAACGCCTGTTCGACTGTCAGGTCATCGGGCAAACGAAGCATGAGAGGGTGCATGGACTCCTGACCCACGTTTTCGTAGACGATCAGCGTCCGCCCCGCGTTGATCTGGTCTGGCATCTCTACATTATCGTCACCGGCCTTGATATGGAGTTCTGCATAACCCAGCCCGGCCAGGAGTGATTCCGAGACTTCGGGCGTTGCTTCCTGGGCGGCGGCGGGCGCCACAAGCGCGAAGAGCAGACTGATCACGACAAGCGTAAACAGGCGTTTCATTGATTCCCCTCGTTTCGAATCGTGCCGCACAACCGTTTGGGACCCACTTGCATGCTGGCATGCTAGGCGCTGGCAGGGCCGACGAACA
The DNA here is from genome assembly GCA_013696265.1 of Chloroflexia bacterium. Classification (GTDB taxonomy): domain Bacteria; phylum Chloroflexota; class Chloroflexia; order Thermomicrobiales; family UBA6265; genus JACCYX01. Next base: position 2,534 of record JACCYX010000415.1, on the reverse strand, counting down.
TACGCGATTTGACGTATTTTCGGCGGGTAAACCGGAGAGGTCAAATCAGGACAACGATCAGGATCACCGATTCGACGCCGGCAACGACCGCTTGCCGGATCGCTTCCGACGACCAAAGCACACGCCGGGGCAAGTTCGGGGAAGGGCGATCAAGTGACGGGAGCGATGCTTCGACGGCGCCAGAGGTCGAGGCGTTCCCAGCACGTCAATGCCCAGGTCACGACCGCCACTCCGACAAGGTTGATGCCTACCTGGCTGAAGCTGGTGACATTGCCGTTGACGACGGTTTGACTCGACGTGCCCAGCACCAGATCGAACAGTTGCTTGGTGGGATTGCCGTCCGGTTGCCAGGCGTATACCGGGATCTGGAGCGTGCCCCAGACCAGGAGTGCCCGCAGGCCGGTTCTTCCAAAATTGTGGCCATTCCAATACAAGGCGCCCGCCGCCAGGCCGAACAGGCCAAGCGCCACCCGGATGATCGCCGGTCCATCGCCGTCGACCGCATCGCTCGCGTTGAGAACGATGCTCAGGGCGCTGGCGAGAACGGCCCAGGCGCCGAGCAGCGCGGCCGATGTCCCCATATCCGTGATTCGCTTGCGGAGATACTCCATGCATTCCCTCTCAATCTGGATCGAGTCGCCGGTTCGTGGACACGTCATTGGTGAGCATGGGGCCGATGACCCAGCTCGTGGCGGCAAGAGGTCCCGGTTCGATGTCGAGTTCAATCCGGGCCGACTATCCGGGCGAGGTCAGCGCGGCATACCAGACCCAGGTCATTTCGGATGGCGCCAGCGGTAGAGTCGCTCCCGCCACATCGATTGCCCTGAATTGCCCTTAATCGTAGGGCGGCCCCGCATTGCTGCCGGGCCGCTTCGATGGACGAATGGCGGAGATCAGGGTGTCGGCGTTGCCTCCGGAGTGCCTTCATACTCGCTGAATGCCTCCTCGAACGAGGTGACTGGGTCGCCGGGCCCTTCCACGACCATGCGCGTTCCCTCAGCCGTTCCCGGTCCGATTTGACCGCTCAACTCCCCAGTGGACGGGTCAAGAAACTCAAGCGTGTAGCTGGCCGTGAATGTCTGCCCATCCGCTGCCACGTCCACACTCGCACGCACCGTCGTAATGCCCTCTTCCTCATCCACGAACATGATCGTCAAGTTGGCGGTGGCATCGCCGGTTGGCTCCCAAGCGCCCAGGGCATTTACCCCGTCGGCATCGATCTGGACATAGCCGCCATCGGCGGAGAACCTTGCCAGCGACGGTGGATTTTCGGGACTCGCGGGATCGGTATCGGTATCTAGGACCCAGGAACCGACCAGAAGATGACTCGCGGTCGCCTCCTGGGCCAATGCGGCGGCAGGGGCCACGAGCGCGAACAGAAGGCAGGCGGCGATGAGTGTGAACAAGCGTTTCATGGAGTGTTCCTCTTTCTTATCGTTTCCAGAGCACCTCTCCGGACCCAATTACATGCTACGAGGCAGCATGGCGGAGGCACATACGTTGTTTGGCGTATTTCCGGCGGCCATGTTGGAGAGATCGACGGAACGATCGAATGGGTCCGGAAGACTTGGCCTACATCACCCCGGCGCGCATCGCCCAGGCGACGGCGGCGGCCCGGCTGCTGACTTCCAGCTTGCCCAAAATGTTGTTGACATGGGTGGTCGTGGTGCGGGGGCTGATGTAGAGCGTGTCCGAGATGTCCCGCGTCGAGCGTCCCTCGGTGAGCAGCCGCAGCACCTCGAGCTCACGGTTCGTGAGATTGTGCGCTGGTTCCGGCACGTCAGGTTCGGCGAAGACCGGCTGGGGCTGGCGCGGGCCGATGATGTGGCGGGCGACGACGCCGATGCGGCGCACCAGCGTGTCAAAGTCGAGCCCGGCCCCAGCCTGCCAGTGGCGCTGGAATGCATCCTCGGTCACAGCCTGACGCAGCGTTTCCTCGATCCGTTCGATTTCCGTCTGGTTGACGGGGTTCGGCGCCGAGCCGAGTTGCTTCCGAAGGGCGGCGGCGGCGGCCGTGAGCTCGATGCCGGTTTCATACTCCCCAATTTTGGCGCAGATTTTGGCCAGCAGGTCGGTATTTCCGGCGACGCTGAGCCGATCTCCAACCTCGGTCAGCAATCGGACGCTTTCGAGGACGATCGCCGCCGCGCGCCGGGAATCCCCCTGACCAAACGTGGCGGCGGCGAGGGTGTTGAGACTTATACCCTCCTGTCCCTTGAACCCAAGATCGCGGAGCATTGGGATCGCCTCCGCCAACAGATCGTTTGCCAGCGTGTAATCGCCCAGGTGTTGGGAGATGTCGGCCAGGTTGACGAGCGCCAGCGCGATATTCGGCGCGTTCCCCAGCCGGCGCTGCAGCGCGAGGGCCTGGCGCTGGAGCCGCTCCGCGCGGTCAAAATCGCCCTGCTCGGCCGCCACCGCGCCCAGGTTGCCAATCGAAAGCGTCTCACCCATCTCATCGCCCAGCGACGCGAAGATGCGGCCGGATTCCTCCCAGTAGCGCTGGGCATCGTCGAGTTTGCCCCGGAAGTACG
>JACCYX010000211.1 GCA_013696265.1 Chloroflexia bacterium | reverse complement strand
TCTTTGCGATCAACGTCTCGCTCTTCGAGCAGCAGGCCGACCGGGAACTGGACATCATCAAGGAGGCGCTGGCTCCCGGCGGGCGGCTTTTCGTCGTTTTCCAGCCGCCCAACGCGGCCAAGACCCGGCAGCTTGCGGACCGGACCATCGGTAACCTGGAGGCCAACGGGTTCACGGTCGACCGTGTCCTCTTCAAGGACCTGGATCCGGCCACGGCAACGTGTATCGAGGCGACGTTGCCGGCAGGACGTTCGCCGGGCCGGTCAGGACCCACCGGCGGATGATTGCCGAAACGTCCAGCCCCGCGATCCATCTGCTGCTCGACGCAACGTGGTCCCACGCCGCCGCCGCCTGGTCGATCCCCGGTGGGGAATCGATGCTCGCCGTGGGCATCGCGACCGATCACGCGGACGCATCGATCCGGTGGCAACCGATCGATGTCCGGGAACGCATCGCGGCCGGGATCGCTCCCGTCAATCTCCAGATCGAGGAGCCAGGCGTGCCCGGCCCAGGCGTTGAGTGCGTCGTGATCGCCGCCACTCCGGACCGGAACCTGGTGCGCCGCTGGCTGCTCATGGGCCGGGACGCGCTGGCTCCCGGTGGCCGGCTCTTTCTGGCTGGGGCCAACGCCGAAGGGATTCGCCCCGTGATCGGCGACGCGGCGAAGCTGTTTGGGACGCCGGATCGCGAGGACTACCGGGCAAAAGGCCGGATCGCGGTGTTCACCCGCGATGCGGTGGCCCGCCACGAGCCAGCCTGGGCGCGCGAAGGCGGCGTGGAACCCGGAACGTGGCAGGCGTTCGATCTGGAGGCCGGCGGGGCGACGGTGCCGCTGGTGACTCAGGCTGGTGTTTTCGCCGGGGCCGAGGTTGACGCGGGCACGCGCCTGCTGCTCGATGCATTGCCGGGCGACCTGCCCGGGAACGTGCTCGACATCGGTTGCGGCGCCGGCGCGATCGGGATTGCCGCCGCGATGCGGGGGGCCGATTCGGTCGAAATGACGGACGTGAACCTGCTCGCGGTCCAGGCCGCGAACGAGAACATCCAGAACCTGGGGCTGACCGCCTGCCGGGCGTATCCGGGGGATGTCTTTTCAGGTTGCGGTGATGAACGATACGACCTGATCGCCAGCAATCCGCCGTTCCACCGCGGCAAGGCGATCGACTTCACCGTCGCCGATCGGCTCATTGCCGACGCTCCCGCCCATCTCCGGCCAGATGGGTCGCTGCTGATCGTCGCCAACGCCTTCCTGGCCTACGGCAAGCGGATGGAACGGGTCTTCGCGCGCGTTGAAACCGTGACCGCCAACCGCCAGTACCATGTGTTGCGGGCTTCCGAGCCGCGGTAGCCGAGACGGCGCAAGTCGAGAACAGGTAGGGGAGCACCTGACGCCTGTCCAGAGCGCAGCGCAGCGATAGCGTGGGAGCTCCCGCATCGCCACCAATGCGGGAGGCCACGCACGGCCTCCCCTACCAGACCATGGGTGAGGCCAGTACGAGGGCACATCCGGTTATGATGCGATGAGTTGTCCCTTCGTATCTCCTTCGTCAGGGCGGTGATTCACATGCCGACGATTCCAACGCTGCTTACCTTCGCCGTGGCGGCGACGCTCCTGATCATCGTGCCGGGCCCGAACGTGATCTACATCATCACGCGCGGCATCGACCAGGGGCGTCGCGCGGCGATCGCCTCGGCGCTCGGTGTGGAAACCGGGATGCTCTTTCACATCGGCGCGGCCGTGCTCGGCCTCAGCGCGCTGGTGGCATCGTCCGAACTGGTGTTCAACATCGTGAAGTACGCGGGCGCCGCTTATCTGGTGTGGATGGGAATTGCCAGCCTTCGCGCGCGGGTGACGGATCTCGACGTGCCGGCAATCAGCCGCCGGGCGAGCTACCGCCGGTTATTCACGCAGGGCATGGTGGTCAATATCCTGAACCCCAAGGTGGGACTCTTCTTCGTCGCTTTCCTGCCGCAGTTCATCGATCCGGGGCGGGGAGGATCGACGGTGCAAATCCTCGTGCTGGGCGGCGTGTTCGTGACGATCGCCGTGATCTCGGACCTCGTCTACGCGCTCGCCAGCGGGTCGATCGGGTCGTGGCTGAGCACAAGGGCGCGGATCGCCCGGCAACGGGACCGCTTCGCGGGGGTGGTCTACATCCTGCTGGGCGCGGTGGCGGCCATCACCGGATCGAGTTCGGCCAACTCGCCCTAACGCGCGGCGACATCGGCCCATTTCGCGGCCGAGGTCGGCGTCCAGTCGCGCATGACATCCAGCAACACGTCCGGCGTGGCCGCTTCGAGCAGCAGCGAGCGGTGCTCGGGCCGGATGAAGCCCTGGGCCGAGACGAAATCGAAGAACGACAAGAGCTGGCCAAAGAATCCCGCTGTGTCGAGCAGGCCGATCGGCTTCCGGTGGATGCCGAGCTGGGCCCAGGTCAGGATTTCGCAGAGTTCGTCAAGGGTGCCGAACCCGCCCGGAAGCGCGATGAAGCCGTCGGCGGCATCGGCCATCGCGGCCTTGCGTTCGTGCATGGTGTGGGTCACCACCAGTTCGGTCAGGCTCCCGTGCCCGACCTCCTTGAGCATCAGCGATTCCGGAATGATCCCCAGCACCGACCCTCCCGCCTGGAGCGCGGCGTCGGCCACAACGCCCATCAGGCCAACCTTACCCCCGCCGTAAACCAGCCGGATGTCGCGCTCGGCCAGGAGCCGGCCGAGACCGGCGGCGGCCTCGCGATAGGCATCGTCCGCGCCGATGCTGGAGCCGCAGAACACGCAGATGGATTTCATGATCGATGACCCCCAAGGTCACGGTGTCGCTATTCCGTCGACGTCACCCTTGCATTCCCAGCGCCTATTGTGGATGTTTCGGGGATCAGGTTGTCAACCGGCGTTGCCAAAATGCGTGTTAATACCCGGTCTGGAGGTTCACGATGGTTCTACCCGCACGCCAACCCACCGATTTGGGCGCCGTGTTCGCCGCCTACCGGCCAATTCTGGAGCCGTACATCGCGAGAATGACGGTGATCCAGGACAACGAGCGTGGGCTCTACCTGAACACCCGGTCGGTGATGAAGAACCGGCAGCCGCTCTTTTTCGCCTCGATCGCGATCAACAAGAACTACGTGTCATTCCACCTCTTTCCGGTTTACATGTACCCGGATTTGCTGGATGGCTTTGAGGACCTGGCGAAGCGGATGCAGGGCGCAAGCTGCTTCAACTTCCGCAAGGTCGATCCTGACCAGGTGGAGGGGATGCGCGCCCTCGTCGCGGCGGGATACCGGCGGCTGGAGACTGAAGGCGACATCGCCTCCGACGGCGGTCAGCCTCGCCAGAGCGAGACGAGCGGTCCCTCGGGCCCGTAGACCGGGTCGGTTTCCGGGAGAGGCACCGCCGCGATGCTCTCGTCGACACGGGGATGCTCGTCATCGCCGCCGGTGTTGACGTCCCAGATCTGGCCAGGGGGATAGGCGCCGACCACCACGAAATCCTCGGATGAATCGATGTTCTTGTGGGCGACGCCGGCGGGCAGGATGACGACATCACCGGGCGCGAGTTCCAGGATCGGACCTTCGTCGCCGCCGAGCTGGACGGTGACGGCGCCGCTCGCGACCCCGAGCACCTCGTGCGCGGTGGCGTGGAAGTGGTGGTAGCCGAAGATGCCGTTGCGCCAGACGCCGTTCCAGCCGTGCTCCTGGAAGACCCGCTCGATTGCCGCCGCTGGCTCGGCAGCCTCGAACGTGATCACGTCGCGGTAGAGGATCACGCGCAGGCCGGGGTTGTTTGGAAACGTGCCGTCGTCCCCCAGCAGGAACGTCTCGAACCCGTCGTCTTCCGAATCGTGATGATGCGGGGAGTCGGTGAGGATCATGGCGGTGCTCAACTTTCCGAAGCGGTCTGTGTACGGACACCACTGTACGCCATTAAGATGGCACGATGCGCCGAAACGTCAAGCCCCCATTCGGTCATCAGGAGTGCGGTATGTCTTGGCACAGTGCATTCGGCTTGGCCGGACCTGGGGCGACCAGGATGCGGGTGGAGGGAGGGTGGCAACCTTACGCTTCGTCGTAAAGGAATCAGCCAATCACCTCTTCCTCAAAGGATCGTCATTTCGAGCCTGCGAGAAATCCCTGCGCGAAGCGCATCCGGCGAAGCCGGACTGGTGGTCCGCAACTCCGGGCGCCGACTTCGTCGTCGAGCGCTTCGCGCAGGGATTCCTCCTTCGTCGGAATGATGATGGTGGAGTCGATGGGCCAGACGGAAGCCCACGTTTGATCACCTCGTTTCCATCTCCAAAAGCTCGACTCACCATCGTTGAAGGGATGCCAGATGCATGAGTACGACATTGTCGAAGTGACATCGGATCATCCCGAGTTGACGCCGGCCTTGACCAAGGGGACGCGGGGCGTCATCGTCGACTTGCCGGAAGATTCTTCCGTGGCGGCGGTGGAGTTCGCGCTTTCAGGAGAAATCGACGTGTTTCTGCTGGATGTGGGTCAGCTTCGATCCGTCGATGCCACGAATCGGCAGGACTCCGACACCCTACAGGATTGATCGGGATCGCCGCGTTCACTGCACGTCGCCCATCGAGTTCGCCACAGACCGCACGAATGGGCGAATCGCCGCCCGCAACTCGGTCGCGTGGGCAAGCCAGAGGTAGTGCCCGGCGCCCTCGATGATTTCGAGGCGCGCGCCAGGGATCAAGTGCACCAGTTGCTCGACCGGCCAGTTCGGCCGGATGTCGTCCGATCCCTGGACGGCGAGGAACGGTACGTCGATCTGCGCGATTCGCCGCGGCAAGCGCGGATCGCGGCACCAGGCGCGGGCGCTCTCGTTGCCGATGCGGTTGACATCCATATTGGGCGGGAATCGCTCGTCGATCGCCAATTCCCGTCCCGCATCCTTGCCCTCGTGGTAGGCGGCGTGCCATTGGCGGTCGTTCTGGATACCGGCGCCACTGAGGTAAAGGACGCCGGCGACCCGCTCGGGATACTCGACACAATAGGCGAGGGCCAGGAACGCGCCCGCTGAGTGGCCACCAACGATCCATCGCTCGAAGCCGAACGACTCCCGAATCGCGTCCAGATCGGCGAGGGAAGTCGCGAGGTCGTACGGGCCGTCAGGGTCGGATCGTCCGCAGCCGCGTGGCTCGAACCGGATGACGTGGGTCAGGTCGGAAACCATGCTGGCGACCGGTTCGAGATAATCACCGGAGCCAGGACCACCGCTACAGAGCACGACCGGCGGTCCGGTTCCCTCATCGCAGACCCACAGACGTGTATCGAGGATGTGACGCACCTGCTCTGTCACGGGTTCAGAAACCCTCCCGAGGTGAAACGCGCTCAGAAGCCGACGTTGGCGGCACCCTTGAGGGCCAGCATCTCACGGGCTTCGTCCGGGGTCGCGATCTCGAGCGAGAGGTCGGTCAGGATTCGCCGGATCTTCGCCACCTGGTCGGCGTTCGATTGGGCCAGCTCGCCCTTGCCGAGGTAGATGTTGTCTTCCAGCCCAACCCGAACGTTGCCGCCCATGATCGCGCCCATCGTCACCAGGTTGAACTGGTGGCGACCGGCGCCAAGGATGGACCAGACATAATCATTACCCAGCAGCCGGTCGGCCGTGCGTTTCATGTGGAGCAGGTCTTCGGGATCGGGACCGATGCCGCCCAGGATGCCGAAGATGGTCTGGACGAAGACGGGCGGCCTGATCAAACCGCGATCAAGGAAGTGGGCGAGGGTGTAGAGGTGCCCGACATCGTAGCATTCGTGCTCGAAGCGGACCCCGTGTTCGTCACCGAGGTTCTTGAGGATGTACTCGATGTCGCGGAACGTGTTCCTGAAGATCGTGTCCCGTGATTTCTCGAGGTAGGCCGCTTCCCAGTCGTGCGTGAACTCCTTGACCCGGTTCGCGACCGGGTAGAGCCCGAAGTTCATCGACCCCATGTTCAGCGAGCACATCTCCGGCTTGAGCTGAAGCGGCGCCCGCAAGCGCTCCTCAATGGGAGCCTGGGGATTGCCGCCGGTGGTGATGTTGATCACCACGTCGCCACGGTCCCGGATCTGGCGGAG
>JACCYX010000377.1 GCA_013696265.1 Chloroflexia bacterium | reverse complement strand
GGGCTCACCATCTACGGCATCGGCGCGGCGTTCGTTGATCCCGCGAGCTTCCAAATGGATACGGGCATGCTCCTGATGGTCGCCGGCGTCATCGCCACGGTCGTCGGCATCGCCATGAGCAAACGGATCCCGGAAGAGGACTGACCTAATCGGCTTCGGTTATCGGGTAGGGGAGGGCTAGCGGGCCATGAAGGACACCTAGGCTAACCCGTTCTTGCCCGAGTATGCCCTCCCGCGATGCCCCGTCACTCTGGACTCGGCCATGAACCGGGGTTTCGGCGGACCGGCGACCAGGCGGGAGGGCATACGCGAGCCGCGTGTCGTCGCGTGGTCTGGCTTCGCGGCTGGCTAGCCCTCCCCTACACGATCCGAAAAGACGCGAATCCTCTAACAATGTGCATCAGGCGTTACCTGTATGCGTAGTTCAAGCCAATCGCCTTCGCTCTAAACCGAAGGTCATATTACGGCCACGGCGATCGCGCGAGCACGATGTCGTCTTCGGCATACCAGCGTTCCCGCACGTTGCCGATCAGGTAGAGCGAACCGGTGACGACCACCGCGCTCGCTGCGTGCGCGCCGGCCAAGTCGAGCGCGCGGTCGATGGCCGTCCGCGGCTCGGGCTCGATCCAGACCGGGCCGTGGAAATCCGCTTCGGCCGCGATCGCGGCGATAGCCGAGGCGTCGCGGGCCTCCTTGGCCGTCACCCGCGGCGCGGTGGCCACCAGCACGTCCATAACCGGAACCAGGCTCCGGACCATCGACACGGCCTGCTTCGCCTCCAGCACCCCGAGCACGGCGATGCGTTGGCCACCGCTGCCCACTGGCAACAGGCGCGGGATGTCCCCCGCCAGGGCCCCCATCTTTTCGACGTTGTGCGCGCCATCGAGCATCACCATGCGAGAATCCTCGATCATCTCCACGCGGCCGGGAATCCGCGCTGATTGAAGACCCCGCTCGACCGCTTCATCGGAAACGTGATGGCCGAGCCCGCGTAGTGCCTCGATGACGGCTGTGGCGGCGGCGCCGTTCCGGGCCTGGAACGCGCCGCGCAACGCGGTGTGGAACCGGAAACCGGTGCGGCGGTCGGTCCAGCTCGTGCCCTGGAAATCGGTCCGCACATCGGTCGCGGCCAACGCCGGATCGACGATCGTCAGCGGCGCCTGGCGCGAGGCGGCCTCGGCGGCGACAATCGCCAGCGCCTCGGGGTTGCTGACACTGGTGACCGCTGGGACGCCTGGCTTGACGATTCCCGCCTTGTGCCAGGCGATTTCGGCGATACTCGAACCGAGCGTCGCGGTGTGGTCGATGCCCACCGAGGTAATCACGCTGACGATTGGCTCGATGATGTTGGTGAGGTCGAAGCGGCCACCGGCGCCAACTTCCAGGACCGCCACATCAACGTGCGATTCGCGAAAGAAGAGAGCGGTCAGCGCGAACCAGGCCTCGCCGTAGGTGATCGGCTCCTCGCCGGCGGCGAGCCACCGCTCGTGCGCCGCGAAGACGGTATCGCACAGGTCAACATAAACTTCCGGCGCGACGAGCGCGCCGTTGATCTGGAGCTTTTCGGCGGGCGTCTGGAGGTAGGGAGAAGTGTGCAGCCCGGTCCGGTAGCCGGCGCTCACCAGGATCGAGGCGATGAGGGTGCTGGTCGATCCCTTGCCGGAGGTGCCGCCGACGTGGACGATCGGGTAGCCCCGGTGCGGATTTCCAAGCAACGCAAGGAAGCGCCGGAGCCGGCCCATGCGATAGGTCGCTCGCTCCTGGACCGCGTCGCGGGAGGCGTCGGCGGGGGAGGGCGTGCCATCGATCAGCGATTCGAGGCGGGCGGTGGCCTCGTGGAAGCGGGTCAGCACCCTGGTCTGCTCGTCGGCGATCATGTCCTTCTCGTCGATTCTGAAGGCGGAGCGTTTCGGGGTACCATAGTCACGGAGCATGCGGCCCGGATCATCGCGCGTCCGTGCCATCGACGGTTCGCACGACGCTCATTGTACGACCGGGACACCGGGCTCGCCGTTTCGCGGCGGTCGCCACCGCCAAAGGTTTTCCATGATCAATCTCCTGATTACCATCATCCTGCCGGTCGTGATCTTGACCCGCTTCAGTGGTGAGGACAGCCTCGGTCCAGACCGGGCCCTGGCGCTGGCGCTCGCGTTGCCGATCGGCTACGCGATCTTCGAATTGATCCGGACGCGCCGGGTCAGCGCCTCGCCAATCATCGGGGTCGTCAGCGTGTTGCTGACCGGCGGCTTCCGCCTGCTGGATATCCCGCCCGAGTGGTTCGCGGTCAAGGAAGCGGCGATCCCGGCCGCGCTGGCGCTCGCGATCCTGGTTTCGGCCTGGATCGGCAAGCCCCTGGCCCGGATTTTCCTCAACCAGATTCTCGACCGCGACCGGATCGACACCGCGCTAACCGAACATGGAACCGCCCATGAGTACGAGCAGCGCACCGCGATCGCGACCTACCTCCTGGCCGGCGCGTTCGTGCTCTCGTCGATCCTCAACTTCGTCCTGGCGCGCGTCGTCGTCACCAGTGATCCAGGCACCGACGCCTTCAACAGCGAACTCGGCCGAATGACGGCGCTCAGCTATCCGGTGATCACGATTCCAGTGATGATCGTACTCTTCGGCACCATCCTCTACATCTTCAACTCCGTCGGCAAGCTGACCGGTCTCGAACTCGAAGACATGATGAAGCAGAAACCGAAGCCGAAGAAGCGTCGCGGCGACACCGACAAGGCCGACAGCCTAGAGGAACCGCGCGACAACGTCGTTGGCGAGCATCAATCCCCGGTGCGTTAGCCGCACCCCGCGCTCGTGGCGTTTCAGCATGCCGATCGCGGCCAGGTCGTCGATGACGGGTCCGAAGGCGTCGTCGAGCATGAGGCCGTGCCGCCCCTGGAATGCCTCCGCGTCAACCCCGCTGTCCAGTAACCGGAGTCCCAGCAGCATCGTCTCGGCGCGGCTGGTACGCTCGTCGATCGTTTCGACATTCGACGCCGGGTCCTGGCCGGACTCGATCGCCCGGCAATAGGTTTCCGGCAACAGGTGGTTCAGCGTCCTCCGGGAACCAATGGTGCCGTGCGCTCCCGCCCCGATCCCCAGGAAATCGCCGTGCCGCCAGTAGATGGCGTTGTGCCGGGAATATCCATCTGCCTCGCGTGACCAATTGGCCACCTCGTAGTGGTGCCAACCCGCGTCGTTGAGGCTGTTTATGGCCTGTTCGTACATGTCGGCGGTCGCGTCGTCGTCTGGCATCGCGAGAATGCCGCGCGCGGCGGCATCGGCGAACGGAGTGCCCGGTTCTACGATCAGGCTGTAAAGCGACAGGTGTTCGGGTACATCGTCGAGTGCGAGTACGGTGTCCAGGTCTCGCCGCCAGCTCGCCAGCGACTGGTTCGGCCAGCCGAAGATAAAATCGAGGCTCACGTTGTCGAACCCAGCCGACCGTGCGTTGTGCAGCGCCGCGATGACATCAGTTGACTCATGCTGACGCCCGAGCGTCCGCAATCCCCGGCGGTCCAGCGTCTGGGCGCCGATGCTGAGCCGGTTGACGCCCGCTTCGCGATACCCGGCCAGACGCTCGGCGGTCAGCCCGTTGGGGTTGCACTCCATCGTGATCTCGGCATCCGCGGCTACCTCGTGGTGCTGGCGACAGGCGTCGATGATGCGCGAGACCTGGGCCGGGTCCAGGAGCGATGGGGTACCCCCGCCGAGGAAGATCGTGGCGACGGGGCGGCCAGCCGCGCCTTCCGGCGGGCGAGCCAATTCGCGCGCGACGCACTCGACGTAGCGGCCGATCAGGCTCTCTTTGCCGGCGTACGTCGTAAAATCGCAGTAGGGGCAGATGTGGGCGCAAAAGGGAACGTGAATGTAGATCCCAAGCGGGGCGTCGTTTGGCGATGGGGCAAGGATCATGGAATACGTTCGCTCGAATCGGGTGAGGGTCAATTGGCGGATCTGGCCGAGACGGGTGTCGGGTCAGGTGACCTGGGTGGCGGCGGAGGTGTCCGGGCCGCAACGCCCCGGACCTGGGTGAAGCGCCGCCGGTTCAGGTACAGCAAGGCAGCGGTCACGGCGCCGATGGCGAAGAACAGGAGCCACGTCGCCAGGTGCAGGTCGTGCCGCTGACCATAATCGTACGCGATACCGCCAAAGAGGAAGCCGAGACTGCCGCCGATCGCCAGCGAGAGACCGGCGATGCCGAAATAGGTTCCGCGCGCCGCGGGGTCGGCCAGGTTGGCGATGACGGTTTCCTGACCCGGCCGGGCCATGATCGCCCCCAGCGAAAAGACTGCGGCCGCAACCAAAATACCGGCGACATTGCCGCTGAACCCGACCAGGGCGAGGCCGATCGCGATCACCAGTGTGCCCACGATGAGCATGTCGACCGGCCGGAGCCATCGGTCCAGCCAGCGGGGTACGAAATACCCCAGACCAACCGTGATCGCCGTGTTCACGAGGTAGATCCAGGCGACCGCCGAGGCGGTGCCCGCGATGTCGGCGGCGGCCAGCGTGATCGTCAGCGAAAACTGGGCGGCGGCGAAGAAGTAGCCGATGGTGATCGCCAGGAAAAGAAGAAAGTCCCGGTCCCGCCAGACCAGGCCAAGACCCTCGGTTACCCGCACCGAGCCGGTTGAAACCCGCATCGAGGGAAGCGCCACCAGTGTCCAGAGGAAGAGCAAGATGTAGACGGAGCCGCTCGCCAAAGCCACGCTGGCGAAATCCCGCGTGATCAGCAGGGCCCCGAGTTGCGTTCCGAGCGTGACTCCAAGTCCGCTGGTGACGCCGAGTGTCGCGTAGCGGCGTGGCCGTTCGGCGGGAGTCGTCAGGTAGGCCATTGCCGCCGACTTGGGGGCGTCGAACATCGCGCCGCCGAGTCCGGCGAGCGCCATCGTGAGGAAGACCTGAAGCGGAGAATCGGCGAAGGCCATCCCGCCGAATCCCGCGGCACGCACCAGTTGCCCGGCGCAGATGAGCGGCTTCGGGCCGATCCGGTCGCAGACCATGCCGAAGACCGGGCTGATGCCTTGCTGAGCGAACTGCCGGACCGCGAGCATGATCCCGACCGTGCCCGCCGCCCAGCCCA
>JACCYX010000374.1 GCA_013696265.1 Chloroflexia bacterium | reverse complement strand
AGGATCCCCCGGCGAAGCCGGTACTTGCGGGACGCCGCATACCGCTTCGCGGGGGATTCCTCGCAAGCTCGGAATGACGGATTTGGGGTAAACGCGGGCGGAGACAAGCTCCGCGGCCCTACCAGTCGTTGGGGCAGCGGCAGAGTCATGAACCGGCGACGATGCGTATCCAGGGACACGTGCATGGCGATCGTTGAAACGCGGAAGCTCACCAAGGAATTTGACGGCGACGTCAAGGTCGTCAAGGACATCGACATCCGGACGGAGGATGGCGAGTTCCTGGTGCTGCTCGGTCCTTCCGGCTGCGGCAAGACCACCCTGCTGCGGATGATCGGCGGGCTCGAACACCCAACCTCCGGGCAAATCCTGATCGGCGACCGGGTGGTCAACCACCTGCCGCCGCGCGCGCGCCAGATCGCGATGGTCTTCCAGAGCTACGCGCTCTACCCGCACATGAGCGTCCGCAACAACATTGCCTTCCCGCTCAAGGCCGCCAAGGTCGATAAAGTCGAACAGCAGCGCAAGATCGCCTGGGCGGCCGGCATCCTCGGCATCGACGGGCTGCTGGAGCGCAAGCCCCGCCAGCTCTCCGGCGGGCAGCGGCAGCGGGTGGCGCTGGCGCGGGCGCTGGTCCGCGAGCCGAACGTCTTCCTGCTCGACGAGCCGCTCTCCAATCTCGACGCCCAGCGCCGCGCCTCGGCCCGCGACGAACTCCAGCTCTTCCAGCGGGAGATTGGCACCACCACGATTTATGTCACGCACGACCAGGTCGAGGCGATGGGCCTGGGGCACCGGATCGCCGTGATCGACAGCGGCCGGATCCGGCAGATCGGGACCCCGCGCGAGATCTACGAAGAACCCGCCGATACCTACGTCGCCACCTTCCTGGGTTCGCCGCCGATGAATCTCGTGCCAAGGGGCGACGACCTGGTCGGGTTCCGCCCCGAGAACTTTCACCTGGCCCCGGAAGGCGGAAACGACTCGTCTTCCAGCCTCGACTTCCAGCTGACCTCGATCCGGGAAGAGTATCTGGGATCGGAGAAGCTGGTCTACGGCGAGGTCGAGGGAATCAGGGCGGTAGCGAGGATGGCGGCGAACGCGGCGCTCCCAGCGCCGGAGGGCGGGACGATCACCCTCTCGGTCGACCAGGCCGACCTGCGTATTTTCGATCGTGAATCCGGCCTGCGGCGGCAGTCGTCCCTGGCCACGATCGCCACGGCGGCTGGCTCGTGAGCGCGCCCGTTTTCACGCCCCAGAAAGAGGACAAGCGATACCTCCTCGATAACGAGCGGGTGCTCGGGCCGCTGATGCTCTTCCCGGCGGTCATCTACATCCTGGCGCTGGTGGGATTCCCGCTGGTGCTTGCCATCCTCTACGCCTTCAGCAACGTCACCGTCGGCAACCCGCGGATCTCGAGCTGGGACGACTTTGTCGGGCTCGATAACTTCCGGGCCGTCTTCAACGACGGCGTGTTCCAGAAGTCGCTGCGCAACACGATCGCCTTCACGCTGATCTCGCAAGTCTTCGTGATCGTCTTCGCCAACATCCTGGCCCTGGTGCTGTCCGCCGATTTCCACGGGAAGCGGCTGGTCCGGTTCCTGGTGATGCTGCCGTGGACCACCCCGATCGCGCTCGGCGTGCTCGGCTGGTTCTGGATGCTGGATTCGGTCTACAGTCCGATCGACTACGCGATGCGCGAATTCGGGCTGCTCGGGCCGGACAGCGTGTTCGGTCCGGGCCGGAACATGTACTGGCTCGGCAGGACCGATCTCGCCCAGGCGGCGGTCGTGATCGTTCACATCTGGCGCATCTTGCCGCTGGCAACGGTCATCTTGCTGGCGGGGCTCTCCTCGATCCCGCAGGATGTGAAGGACGCGGCGAACGTCGACGGCGCGGGCTTCTGGCGTCAGCTCTGGTACATCCGGCTGCCCCTCCTGCTGCCGATCATGGCGGTGGCGACCCTCTTCAGCCTCGTCTTCACCTTCACCGACCTCTCCGTGGTGCTGGTGTTGACCCGTGGCGGACCGGTCAACGACACCCAGGTACTCTCGACCTGGGCCTATTTCCGGGGCATCCAGGGCGGCAACCTCGCCGAGGGCGCGGCGATCGCCCTCTTCCTGCTGCCGGTGCTGGTCGCGATCGCGA
>JACCYX010000355.1 GCA_013696265.1 Chloroflexia bacterium | reverse complement strand
GAACATATCGCGCTAGGGGTGCCCCGCTATGGGCTGAGATTACACCCTTGGAACCTGACCCGGTTCGGACCGGTGGAGGAAAGCGCGGCGCAAAAGTCCGTGAGGCACTTTTCACCGCGATTCCTTTCAGGAACGCGGTGTTGTCGTTAACGAACGTGGTGAACCATGACCGGAACCGGATTTCACGTGCAATGCATTATGCGGCGGTTGCGGCCCATCGAGCGCACCCTCCCGACGATCGAGGCCGTGCTGGAGGCGGGCCCGGGATCGGTCCAGTTGCGTGATGAAGCGGCGTCGATGACCGCCATGATCCAGGCGCTGAAGCGCACGCCCTCCTGGGACCGCGACCGAATTGTGGTGAACGGCGATCCGAAAGTCGCCGGCGAATTTGGCGTGCGGTGGCTCCATCTCCCGTCGCAATGGATCGAGTTGACGCCGCCGTTCGGGCGATTCGCCCGCGTTGGGATCTCGGTCCATTCGCTCGAAGAGGCGATCGAGGCCGAAGCCCTGGGCGCCGATTACGTGACTTTCGGGCATGTGTTTTCGTCGCAATCCCATCCCGACGAACCGGGCCGGGGCCTCGACGCCCTGGCCGGGATCGTCGAGCGGCTCGCGATCCCGGTGCTCGCGATCGGCGGCATCGATCACGCCAACATCGGCGAGGTGGTTGCCACCGGCTGCGCCGGGGCCGTGGTCATTTCGGCCATCGTCGACCATCCCGATCCCGGCCACGCCGCCCGGCGGCTGATCGATGTCGCGGCCGAGGCGGAGGGCCGTCCGAAGATATCGCTGCCGCCAATGCCCGCGTCGACAAAGCGAGGGAGTTCACTGTGAAACTGATTGTCAACCGCCAGGAACGGGTGATCGAGAACGATGCGCCGACGGTCCAGGCGCTCGTCAGCGACCAGATGGAAAGCGAACGGTCGCTGGCGATCGCCGTCAACGGCGACATTGTTCCGAAACAGGACTGGGCATCCCGAACGCTCCAGGAGGGCGATGAGGTGGATATCGTGCGGGCCGTTTCCGGCGGCGATCACCCGGTCGACGACGCGCTCGAGATCGCCGGTGTCCGCTTCGGCTCCCGCCTCTTCCCCGGCACCGGCAAGTACCCGGACCACGCCAGCATGGCCGCGTCGCTGGACGCCGCTGGTACGGAGCTGGTCACTGTCGCGATCAGGTTCATGGACCTGGATGGCGGCTCGAACGGCCAGGCGGGGATTCTCGACAGCCTCGATCTCTCCCGATACCGCCTCCTGCCGAACACCGCCGGGGCCTACACGGTCGAGGATGCCGTGAAGATGGCGAGGCTCGCGCGAGCCGCGACCGGCACGAACTGGATCAAGCTCGAAGTGATCGGCGATGCCGCGACCCTGTGGCCCGACGTGACGGGCACGATCGAGGCCACCAAAATCCTGGTCGACGAAGGATTTGTCGTCCTGCCCTACACCAGCCCGGATCTGGTCGCCGCGATTCGTCTCGAGGAGGCGGGTGCGGCAACGGTGATGCCGTTGGCCTCACCAATCGGGTCCGGGCAGGGCGTGCAGGATTGGGTGAGCATCAAGCGCATCATCGACGCGATCACGGTGCCGGTGGTGGTTGACGCCGGGATCGGCACCGCGTCCGATGCCGCGCTGGCCATGGAGCTTGGCGCCGACGCCGTGCTGGTCAACACCGCCGTCGCCAGGGCCGACGATCCAGTGCGGATGGCGCGCGCGATGCGGCTCGGCACGGAAGCTGGACGCCTCGCGTACCTCGCCGGGCGGATGCCGCGGAGCGCGGTTGCCCAGGCGTCGAGCCCCACCGCGGGCGTGCCGCTCACGACCGGCGCGGGCGGCTCCAGGATCGAATAGCGGCCAGCTAACTCCACCGGTCGGGTATTCTTGGGCTCGGGCCACCTGGGTCCGTCCGAACGTCGATCGAGGAGAATCCACTTGCCGAAGAGCACCGTGACTGTCAAGCATCAATTGGGCCGGGACGAGGCAATTAACCGGATCAAGGGCCTGCTCGGCCAGGCCAAGGAGCAATACGGCGACCGCATCACGGACCTCAAGGAGAACTGGTCCGACACCGGTGGCACCTTCTCGTTCAAGGCGATGGGGTTCAAGATCAGCGGCTCGCTGGCCGTGTCCGACACGGATGTGGTGATCACCGGCGACTATCCCTTTGCGGCGTTGCCGTTCAAGGGCACGATCGAGGCCACGCTCCGCGAGCGGGCCGAACGGCTGCTTCAGCCCTGACGCCGATTGCCCGGTCGTTGCCCGATTCGCAACTTGCGTATGGGCGGACCTGATTCGACCGCCAACGGTGACTGGCAAACCGCGTTCTTGTCGAATCTGTTGTCCGCCCGTTGGCGGTCCGCTTCGCTGTTCGCGCGCTCGGAAGGCCAGTAGGGTTGCGGAGCTTGTCTCCGCCGGCTGAACCACGTGGTCACG
>JACCYX010000323.1 GCA_013696265.1 Chloroflexia bacterium | reverse complement strand
CGACCTGCTCGTGCACGAGCGGAACCTGATCCCAGCGCGTCGCGTCGTCCGCGAGTTGCTCCAGCCGTACACCGGGGTGGCGAGTGGACGCCGCCATCGCCGCGCCTCGCCGATGACGAATCCGGTTCGCAAGCGCGGCTCAGGTTCCGATCAGCACCGAACACATTGAGCGGCGCCCGCCTTCGCCATCAGCCCGGTTCCAGCACTGGTTCCCGCTGGGGAAGCTGATCTCCCAGGTGGGTCCACGCCGCGAGATCGCGACGTGCGGCGGATCGCTCCCGATCTCCACGTTGACCTCGACCGACCGGCCCAGGAGTTCGCCGCCCGGAACCGGATCCGAGATCGTCAGGTAGTCGCCGGCGATCTCGATGCCGATCAGTCGGCCGAGCGTGCCAATGTCGATCATGGCGCGTGTTTCCCCGGTGACGCGTGTCACGCGATCGAGTTCCAGGATCAACCGGTTGTTCCTCGGGTCGACCACGATGCGTTCGACGTTCGGCTCCATTGCGGTACGGCGCTCCTTGAACTGGTTGGGGCAGGTACACGGAAATCACCATCTGGTTTCGAAGCGGTGATCCCGATCCACCGTCAATGATGCACCGCCTTGCCAGGTCCAGCCTCATTTCTTCCAGCACGAAAGGCCAGTTGCTTGCCAGTTTCCACCGCCGGTTCGAATCGAATGCTCCTTTTCGGGCAAACCGCGCTCCGCATCTTTCTCGACAACAACGCCACTGGGCTCGCCCAGCAGATCGCCTACAACGTCCTCTTCGCGGTCGCGCCGCTCCTGATTTTCCTGACCGCCTTCTGCGGCCTCATCATCCAGCAGGTCAACGACGAATTCGCCAACCCCGCACGGCCGATCCTCGACTGGCTCGACGCGAACCTGCCGTCGGACGCCGCCGAATTCCTCCAGGGTCCGGTTGAGTCGGCCCTGACCACCAGCCCGCAATTCCTGCTCTCGATCGGCGGCGTGCTCACGCTGTGGAGCGCCAAGAACGCGATCGCCGCGATCATGAGCGGGCTTAACGCCATGTATGGCCTGGAGGATTCCCGCTCCTGGCTGAAGCGGAACGCGACCGCCCTGCTCCTGACGATCGGGCTCGCCGCTTCGATCCTGGTTTCCGGGCTGCTCCAACTGCTCGGTACCGAAGCCGGGGCGGATGTGGCGGGCTGGCTGGGGCTCGGATCGGTTTGGGACACCGCTGTACGATGGTTGCAATGGCCAGTCACCGTCGTCCTTGTCACCCTGATCATCGTGATGATCCACCGCTTCGCGCCGGCCTTCCACGGCCCCTTGAGGTGGTATCTCCCCGGTGCGTTGCTGACCACGCTTGGATTGGGCCTTGCCACCTTCGGACTGCAGATCTATTTCGCCAGCTTCGGTGGCTTTTCGGCCGCCTATGGCGTCTTCGGGGCGGTTCTGGCGTTCATCTTCTGGCTCTACGTCGTGGGCCTCGTCATCCTGGCGGGAGGCATCGTCAACGCCACCCTGTTCAAGACGCACCCACCGGCCAAGACCGCGCTTGTTGATTAATTATATGGAAGCGAAAATCCTGGGCTACCATCCACGCAACCGCGAAGTTGACGATTCCAACGAGGCGGGCGTGGTCAATACCTGACGAGAACGTGCGGCGTTTCGCAATGTTTCACGTGAAACGGAGTGGACCGCCGGGCGCGGCCAGGAGACGGTGGGCGCCGTGCCCGGCCCGCCATCCCGGCCTCATTCATCCGTGCTAACCTTCACGCCAGAGACGCGGCGATCATCTGTCCGCCCGCATCGTGCAGACATGCGTCGAAACCGGCGAAACCCACTCCCCTATCCACTCGTTGGAGAACTGGGGGAAGGAAGGAACGTCGCCGGGATGGACATTTCACTTACATGGGCAGGCGGATGGCCCAAAGCCAACTCCGGGAGTAGACGCGTGTCGGTCGACGAAAACGGACTCGTCGAACGTGCTCGGGCGGGCGATCAGGCTGCCTTCGCTCACTTGTTCGAGCAATATCACGCACCCATCCTCAACTATCTGCACCGCATGGTCTCCGACCGGGCGCTGGCTGAAGACCTGACCCAGGACACGTTCATCAAGGCCTACAACGCACTTCCTCGAACCAAGCCGGACCTTGCCTTCAAGGCCTGGCTCTACCGGATTGCGACCAATACCGCAATCAGTCATCTTCGCCGGGGCAAGATCATCAAGTGGCTTCCGTTCCTGACCGATCGCGAAACCCCCGACGAGCACATCGAGAAATCGGTTACGAGGAAGATGGATATCACCGAGGCGCTCTCCAAGCTGCCCCAACACTACGCGACGGCGCTCCTGCTCCGTCACTACCAGGGTCTTTCGCTGGCGGAAACGGCCCGGGCCCTCGACGTCACGGAAAACGCCGCCAAGTTGCGGCTCTTCCGGGCCCGCAAGGCCTTCGCGCAGGTGTATGGGGTGTCGCCTGAGGGCATCCGCGACGAGGAGCTGACATGAAGCTCTCGCACGCCGAAACCCAGGCGCTCGTCTCCGCCCGCCTCGATGGGCCACTCGATCCCGTGGCCGAGCGTGAACTCAACACCCACCTGGCCACCTGCGAATCATGCCGCGCGTTCAACGCCAGCGCCACGCGTCTGGCGCGCGGACTCCAGGCTCTCCCCTACCTGCCGGCCAGCCCAGCGGTCACGCGGGCGGTGCTCGACCATGTGAGCGCGCCCCGGTCTCCCATATCCTGGCTGACGGGATCGATGCCGCCCAACGCGCTGCCGGCCGCGTCGGCGATCGCCGCAGCCGTCATCGTCGTCTTCCTGGGGTCCTTCGCCGCCTTCCGCTTTCTGGATGAGGAGGAGCCCGAAACCATTCCGGCCTCGACGCAGTCCGTGACCGACCTCGCCCAGAGTGTGGCCGAAACCGCCGAGGCTACGCAGACAGACATCGAAGCACCCCCGGAAACGGTTGACGCTTCGATGGAGGACATGGAAGCCCAAACGTTTGTGACAGAAGAGGCGGATCCACCAACCGACGCGACCGAATCTGCCCCGGCCACGGAGGAGGTGGCCAACTTGCGGCTGGACGCAACCGAGGCGCCTTCGGACAGTGCGGCTCAGCTCCCGCCGCCGACGGATGAACCGGCATCGGAACCGTCCGAATCGGGCACAGGCGGCCAAGCCCCGGAATCTGCCGGCCAGGACGCGACCGAAATCGGACCTCCGCCGCCCAATACGGAGGAGCCACCCCCGACGGACGTGCCGACGGAGACGGTCAGTCCGACTCCCGTCCCGTCCCTGCGCGCCTTGCTCGGCCTCGTCACGCAAACACCCATCGATGATGGTCCGGAGCCGACCGCGGTTCCAACCGACGAGCCCACCACGATTCCGACGGACGTGCCCACGGCGATTCCGACGGACGTGCCCACGGCGATTCCGGCGGACGTGCCCACGGCGATTCCGACGGATGCACCGACGGCGATTCCAGCCACTACGCTCGCCCCGGAGCCGACCGACGAGCCAGAATCCACGGAATCCGCCAGCGATCTGCAAATTCTTGGGCCGTCGGGGGACGCGGTGACTGAGGCGTCCTCGGAGCCGGCTACCGCACCACCGCAGACAGCCACGACCGTGCCGCCAAACGCCACCCTGGAACCGGAGCCGACCCCGGTTCCAACCGATGTGCCGGAGCCGACGCCGACCCCGATTCCCACGGATGTCCCGGAGCCCACGACCGTGCCGACAGCGACGGTGGTCCCAATCGTCTCGAACGTCGAAACACCGGAGGAGAACGGTGAGGATGCAGACGATTCCGTGCCGGAATCGCCAGGCGACGACGCACCGGACCTCGGGCCCGAGGTCCGCGCGGACGACGATGACGGTGATGATTCATCTGATAACGACGGAGACGACTCCTCGGATGATGACGGGGAAGGGTCTTCAGGCGGTGACGACAGGAGCGAGCAAACCATCCTCCCGTCAGATAGCCTCGATGATCAAGAGTCTTCGGGCGACGACGACCAGGGCGGGCAGACCATTCTGCCGACCGATGGCCTCGAAGACGCTGGGGCAAC
>JACCYX010000304.1 GCA_013696265.1 Chloroflexia bacterium | reverse complement strand
AGCGGGCCCAGGAACTCAAGGCCGCGGGTGACCTGGAGAATCAGCATCGCCAGTCCCCGCTGGGCGGCCTCCGTGCGCCGGCGGCGGCTCCCCGTTCGGAGCCGCCGGCTCCCGACGCCGGGGTGGTGTGGGATGTCGAAGGTGAACGGCTGACGATCGCCTTCGATCGGGCGCGCGTCGCCATCGAACGGCCGGTGGCCAGTGCGTCCCGCGCGGCGCCGTCAATCCCCCGGAACGATCGCCAGCTCGACGCGACCTTCACCCCGCACGATCCATCGCGCCCGGCCATCGCCATCGACAATGAGGATGCGCCGGATGACGATCCCTCGGTCGCCACCCACGACGACGTTCATGACGAAGACTCCACCTTCTCTGGGAACGGTTACCCCGCGGACGATGATGACGCAGATGACGCATGGGCGGATGCTCCAGACGCGCACCGCCAGGCCGAACCACCCGAGTCCCCGCGCGCCAGCTGGTGGCGCAGCCTGAATTTCGGGCGCAAGCGGCGCTATGGAAGCCAGCCGGTTCAGGAACCGTGGCATGCATACGATGATGGCGAGCTCGCGGCGGACGGCGAGTATGCCGCGGAACTCGACGACTTCGATGACGAAGCGGGGTACGACATCACTCCATCGAGCGCCATTTACGCCGCCGATCCTGAACCCGCCTTCGCGACCAGCGAGGAAAGCTGGCTGCAGGATGAATGGGCTTTCCCCGAACCACAGCCCCTGGAATGGCATGAAACCCGTGCCCAGTTGCTTCACGCCCCGGCGGAGTCAATTGCCCAATCGTCGAACAGCCCGCAACAATCCACTGCCCAGCCGGCATTCAGCATGCTGGGAGAGGATCCGTTCATCGAAGGCGAGCCGTACGTCGCGGTGGCGTCGGCACGCCCCGCCTCAGCTTTTTTCGCGATCGACGAGCCGTCTGGCATGGATGCGTTCCGGGCGGCGCTGTTCGAGGACCGGCGGCAACCGGAATCGCCGGCCGGCTGTTCCGACGACATCCCGATGGCCGGCGCGCTTGTCACCGAATCAGGGTACCAGCGGTTCCAGGAGTACGCATCGCCGTTGACAACGGACCATGATAACGTCCGCCATCGCCACGCGAATCGATCCATAGCCGAGACGCGGCGGCCGTCTCCTGTGTCCCGCCCCGGCCGCTCGGCCCGAGGCTCGAGATTTTCCCAGTCGCACAGCGCCTTCGATTCCGATTTCGACATTCGGGATGCCATCGCGGACGATGATGACGGATTCGACCGACCGGCCGACGCCGAGTCAAAAATTCCCAAGGCCTGTTACACCTGCCGCTCGTTCCAGCCGTCAGATGATGGCGAACGCGGGTGGTGCATGAACGATTGGTCGCCAACGCACCGCCAGATGGTCAACGCCGGCGATCTCCCTTGCCGATCCTCGATCGGCGATTGGTGGCTGGCGGCCGACGCCAGCTGGATACCGCCAACCAACGCCATCCAGCCGGAAACGCCGCGAACGGATCGGCTCGTCAACCGGTCGGACGCACGACAAGGCACGGGGACACGACAAGGCCGGCGTGTACGGACGGGGAATGTTAGCTAGGGGCCGGAAATCAGCGGTTCGGACGTGAATCAGGGGGTACACTTACGCGAAGCGAATCGCGGGCTGTAGAGGGACCGCGATCCGAGGGGCAACCACACAATCACGGGCAGCGGTGTCGTCCACGTATCTTCCACGATCCCCACGACACCAGCGTTTCGTCCCCGCACACATTCATTGCCGACCCATTTTGGGGTTCAACAGGAACGATCCATGGCCGGATTTGGAGAGACGCTCCATCAGGCACGCGCCCATCTGGGCGTGACGCTCAAGGAAGCGGAACAGGCTACACGAATCAATCGCCACCACCTGGCGGCGCTGGAGGAAGAAAACTTCGGCGCGCTTCCCCCGCTGATCTACCAGCGGGGGATCGTTCGGAACTACGCCACCTATCTCCAACTGGACCCCAGCAAGCTCCTCGTCATGTTCGAAGAGGCGCATGGATCGGGGGGGCGCCTGGCCCCCGCCAGCGTCGCCGCCGTTCCCCCCATCGACATGCCAAGCCATTGGGCGCCGAACTTCGCGATCATCGCCTTCTCGGTCGTGTTGAGCGCGATCGTCTTCGCCTGGGTGTACAGCGCCTTCGTCGCCCAGCCAGATGTCGAAACCACGCCCACGGTGCCGGCGCCCACCGCCACGCCGTTCGAGAGCGATATCCCGGTGCCCACCCAGGCTCCGACTCAGGTTCCGTCCACCGTCGTGCCCACCCAGGCCCCGACCCCAACCCAGCCAGCGAGTTCCGGCACCCGGGCCACCACCAGCGAGGACGGCCAGTCGCAAGAGCGCCGCGGCGACAACCAGCGGCTGGGCGAGGACCAGGCTGAAGAGGCGCCGCCCGCGACGGATGAGATTCTGGAGGCTGAGTCGGCCGAGGAAGCCGAACCGGTGGACGAAGGCGAGCCCGCTGAAGAGGTCGATGCCGACGAAGTGGAGCCCGCGGTCGACGAATCCGAACTCACCAGCATCCAGGTCACGGCCACCGACGACATCTACGTTACGATCACGGCCGATGGTAACGTCCTCTTCGACGGCAACCTGGCCGCGGGCGATTCGAGCGGCCATGTCACCGGCAACACGTTCG
>JACCYX010000289.1 GCA_013696265.1 Chloroflexia bacterium | reverse complement strand
TCCTGGGCGGCCCCTTCGAGGTCCTCGGCCAGTGCCTCGCGGCTTTCCTGGGACATCGCGCCCGCAGATTCCGACGCGGAACGCAGGGAATCAGCCGCCGCCGCGTAGTCACCGCTGGCGATCGACTCGGCGGCGGGTTGGGTGAGCGCGTGGTCACGGAGCGCGTCGCCGATTCGCGCCAAATCTTCACGCGCCGACTGCGATTGGCGGCCGCGCTCCTGGATTTCGGCGATCGTGGCTCGCTCCGCCACCGGCGCTTCGGCCACCGGCGGGGGCGGCGTGACCTGCTCCCGGGCCGCGAGACGCTCGCTGGCCGGGACGAACTGGGGAACCGGCGCTTCGGAGATGGCGGCGATACCCAGGCCCGGCACGTAGGCCAGCAAGACGGTCACCAGGGCCCCGGCCATGATCAGGCACATGGCCGCTTCCCGGATCGGCAGGAAGGCCGATCGGGGAACTTCGGTCACGATTTCATCGAAGGTGTTGGCGGCATCGGCAAGTTGGAGGCGAGAGACGTGGCTACCCGAATCGATGGACCGGTCGAACGCGGTCACGATCCGCTCTCGCAAGTCGAAGGTGCGGTCGAGCATGCGCGCCACCATCAGCCGGTCGGGCCGCGCCAGCCAGCCGTAGACGCCGCCGAGGATCACGCCCACGCCCAGGAGCGTCGGGATCGCCCACCAGCCCGGCAAGGGGGCGATGCCGATCACCGCGAGGGCCACCCACACCGTCAGCACGAACAGGGCCAGTGTCAGGCCACGAAGCAGCGATCCCGCGAACCAGGTGATCCCGAACCGGCGCGTGACCCGGTCGATCCGGGCGGTGAGGTACGCTCCGGCCGGATCAGCGGGCAGATCACCCACTCTGGCCGATCGCGTGGACGGCAGGGCCGGAGAAGGTGCTTCGCCGCCCAGCCAAAAGGGGAGCCAGAGCAGCTTCCAGAAGAAGAGCCACGGATCGTGCCGGTACGGATCCCGGATGCGCTCCCCTGACAAACGTGCCTGGCGCACGCCGGCGTCGATGATCCAGCGGGGGCGCAATCGCACGGACCGGGGGCGAAGGATCGACTGGGCCATCTAGTCGCCTCCCGGATTGACGCGCCAGGCATGTCCCGAGGGCCGCGCCGATTGCCAGCGCAAGCGGCCGGGGGCACGCTGCCAGAGCCAGGCGCCAAGCCAGGCGCCGAGGACGATTACCAGGGCCGAGAGGCCGTAGACCACGCGCTGGATGCGGCTGTCGATGCCATCAACCACCTCATTCGCCCGCGCCACCCCGTCGCCATCGCCGAACAGCGCGTAGCTGTCGCCCGCCGCCACGGCATCGTACCGGGCCGAGGCGATCGAGAGCCAGCCTTCGGCCTCGCTCCGGGCCTGCTCCAGGCTCCCATCGGCCTCGATTCCGCTCGTAGCAAGCTGAGTGTAGCGATCGATCACGGTGGCGGGCCGGTGTTCCTCCGGCAACAAGGCATACAGGTCATTCGCCTGGTCGATCAGGTCCCTGGCCTCGGTGTAGCCGTGGGCTTCAAGGGCGGTCTGAGCGTTCGCCATCAGGCTGTCCGCCTGTAACCCGATCGCGCACTGGGCGAGGAGCGCCTCGACCTGGCTCAGGCCAACCTGGTCCTCGAGATCGACGAAGAGTCGCTGGGACCGTTCGGCCTCGGCGGCGGCCGCCTCGTAAGCGCCGCGGGCGAAGAGGGTTTCGGCCCGGCTCAGGTCGAATGCCGAGACCGCGTTGTCGCGCCAGCCCGACGCGAACCAGCGGGGCAGGAATTGTGCCCAGGCTCCCGTCAGGTCACCCTCCGACTGGCTGAAGGTGGCGGCCAGGTTGGCTTGCCATTCAGGTGTGTTCGCGAATCCTGTTATCAGGTTGCGGAGCCCGGCAACCCCATAGCGATCGGCGATGAAGGCGACGAGGGCGTAAGCGTTGGCGGTTTGCACTTCCGCCGGGAGATCGGGCGCGCTGGCGGCGACGATCTGGTCCCAACCGGGGAGAGTGCCGGCCTGGTCCAGACCCTGCACGAGCGAGCCGAGCCGCGCCTGCCGGGCGACGACCGGAATCTCGACATAACGCGCAATACCATCGAGCAGCCCGAGCGGCATCGAACCACCGGCGGCGGCCTGGATGAAGCCCCGGCTCACGGCGTTGCGAAGCATATTGCCAGCCTCGATCGGGGTCAGGGCCAGGAACGGCTCGACCGCGATCACGGCCACCGAGCCGTCTGGCGAGACGTACGCGAAGTCCGCGATCCAGCGCATTCCGGTCATGTCTGCTGGATCGACCGCGTTGACGAAGGCGACGAATTGGGGAGTCGCCGGTTCGGCGCCGAAGAGGGCCGCGAACTGGGGCCAGGCATCGGTGATCGCATCGCCGTAGATCTCGGCCATCGACGCGGCCTCGACCGGCGCGCCGGCCTCGACCGTGATCGTGACCCGTCCGGCCTCGGCGGTCTGGGCGAACGCCGAGGAAAGCGACCCGCACAGCAACGCGGCCGCGATCAGGAGCGCAACGAAGGGGGAGTGGTGTCGGCGGTGAGGGAAATCGGTCGCGAGCATGCACCCTCCGACGGCGGAACGATCACGCCGGGATCGGTGGTTCGTGGGATCGTCCGCCGAGATGGTTCAGTATACTCCAGCGACCGATCGCTCCCGCCGCTAGCGGCGGTCCGTGCATCTGGGGTATGGTCTGTTCGATTCGCGCGGCGGACGACCGCAATCGGGGCGTCCACGTTGTCCGGTCGATACAACAGTCATGTCGTTGGACTCCATGTTCCGGTGAAGGGCAACCGCATTTGGTAACGGGTGATGCAGATTAACAGGAGGGAAGCGTTCACCACGGTTCCTGGAGGGGAGGGCTAGCGAGCCGTGAAGCCGATCCACGCGACGACAGGCGGCTCGCGTATGCCCTCCCGCCTGGTCGAGGTCCGGGGGCCACCGTTGCCTCACCGGCTCGATCGCGGCGTGTTGGGCGGCGCGGCATCACGGGAGGGCATACACGGGCCAACGCCTTGTTGCGGAGGTGTCCTCAATGGCCCGTTAGCCCTCTCCTACGAGATTGGTAGCAAATGCACGTCACTGCAATGTGCATCACCCGTTTGGTAGGGGAGGACCTTGTGTCCTCCCGTGGATTCGCGACCGGGTATGAGCGGGAGCACACATGGTGTTCCCCTACCGGAATGTAGATGTCCATCGAAACCAGAGATTCGTGAACATCGCTCATGAATGATCCAGAGTAGGGCAACCACGTTGATCGACCAGCGTTCCAGCATCACGGCGCCAGCGGATGTCGTGGGAAACCGTGGCGCGGTCGCATCGTCCGCGTTTGGATCGTTTCGCTCTCGCGTGTGGGCCGCGGTCAGGACCGCGACGGTCGAGCACAAGTTTCTCGCGCTGCTGCTGGTCCTCTTCCTGGCGAAAGGCGTGGCGATCAGCTTCATCCACGCGCCGTACTCCGGTCATGACGAAGTCGCCCATTACGCCTACCTGCAAACGGTGGCCGAGCAGCACCGGGTGCCCGTGTTGCCCGAGCTGGAGAGCTGGCGAGCGGCCTACCTGGACGACAAATCGTACATTCACGACCGCATGCCCCCGGAGTTCTGGCAGTATTGCCGATTCACCACCCGCGACTGGAGCCCCGGTTGCGGCGAGTACACCGACCCCGTCTACGCCATGACGCTCGGCGGACTGTATTTCCCCACCGGCTGGATCTACACGGCCAACCACCCTCCCCTTTATTACCTGGTCATGACGCCGCTCTTTTGGCTCACGGACAATCTCTCGATCGACGGCCAGCTCTACGCCCTGCGCCTGGCGGCGATTCCGTTCGGGCTG
>JACCYX010000284.1 GCA_013696265.1 Chloroflexia bacterium | reverse complement strand
GATCGCGCCGTCGCCGAGGTAGAGCTGGGTGATGCCGCCAGTCTTCTGGTACGCCTGGCCGAAGGCCAGGCCGACCCCGAGCGGGATGTGCCCGCCGACGATGCCGTAGCCGCCGTAAAACCCGTTGGCGACATCGAAGAGGTGCATCGAGCCGCCCTTGCCCTTCACCAGCCCGGTGCCCTTGCCGTAGAGTTCGGCCATGACCGCCTAGGGGTCGGACCCGAGCAGCAGGACGTGGGCGTGGTCGCGGTAGGCGGTGATGACATAATCGCCTTCATGGAAGGTGTCAAGGAACCCGGTGGCGACCGCTTCCTGGCCGCTGTAGACGTGCATGTAGCCGCCGACTTTACCCTGGCGGAAGCCCCGCTGGGCGGCATCCTCGAAGAGCCGGATGTGCACCATCTTGTCATAAAGCGCGACGAGCGCATCTGCGTCGAGTTGGGTGCGCTTGTCGTCGCGGGGGGAACCGTCGCTCCCGTTTTTCGCCGGCGTCGTTGCCGAACGTCGCCGTTTGCCCTGGCTTTGGGTGGTCGCCATGTATGGCCTCTCGGGATGCTGAGGAGCGCCAGCGCGGCACCCCACCGATTCGATCAACGGGTTACAGGCAATCCCTGGATCGCGCACGGCTATCGACTGGCGTTGGCATGTGAAAGGTTCGAAGGCATGCACGAGATGATGACGCCCACGATCCAGACCTTCCGCGGTATTGCCATGAGCGATAGCGCGCCGCGCGATCCAGGCGCATCCTGCTTCCCATAGTTAGGCGGAATTGTACCGCGGGTATCAGGCACACGATGTGAAGCCTGCGCGGGATGCGCCTCCGTGTATGGCTGTTGGGATCGCAGTTGTTCTGAATCTGGCCGATTGGCGCTTTCAGCGGCAAAGCGGCGGCGATAATGTTCCCCATCTGATGCGAGGGAGTGGCAGGCTCGGCCCAACAGGAAGACGATGAAATACGGTCAATGACGGTGTGATCGTCGGAGCGTGCGCGACAATGCCAACGAGACCCCTCGTCTATCGCGATTCTCACGGGAGAGACGACACGGCGACGTGAGTACGACTGAAACGCATCCATCCAAATGGCGCCGTAACCAGGGAGCCAGGCGGTATCTGGGGAGCAGATGTACTGCCGATCCTGGAATGGGAAATCCCGGAGCGACGTGTGGTGGTGCCTTCAGGGTTGCGGGAAAGCCTGCCCTTGCCGACTCCAGACGTGCTTCGCTGGGCAGATCAGAAGTATCGAAGGATCCTGGAAAAACATCCGGATGATGCACCGGTGGTCCGATCCTTGTCCGAGCACTTGGTTCACTGGAGATTTCATGGAGAAGAAACGGGGCCATACGATGGGAATCAGCGAATCCTGATCCAGGTGGATGATCGATGGTACGCGGTAAGTATCGGCATCGATGAGCATGGAAGCCATAACGTCATAACCGTGTTTGGCGGCTCACGTTCATCATTCCTGGCGAATCGGTTGAGAGGATTGAGACACATTGTTGAGCATGAAAAGTGATCTTCGGCCAGGGCGGCGGGCCTGGCGTCTCCCGAAGGCGTGGATGCCAATGCGCGTGAGCGCGTTCTTCCACCACGAAGACCACTTTCACTCCTAGTCTAGCAGTCCGGTCAATGTTGCCCATCTCCAATGAGAACCGCGCTAACTCTTCCTCAACTTCGAGTTGGACTTGGAACTTGCTGATGACGGTTCGACCACGCGTCGGAACTCGGCTCGCAGGTTGCCTAACGCGGTGCCGATTTCGTCGTTCGACTGCGGAGGAATAGGTGAATCGTGGTCGCTGAGCTTGTCAATGAGGTCTTCGATCGACCACCGAAGCCAGGTCCGTTGTCGCGGCAAGTAAAGTGCGACGCCGCGGATTCCGTACGTGTCACTGTAATCGAGCAAAGTGTATCCGAGGAGTTGGTAGAGCCAGTCGCCGAGCTTCTTCAGCTCCGAATCAATGGTCAGTTTGAAATCAACGAGGCAGTCATCAACGATCATGTCAGCGTCGGCGCCCCCGACACTGGCGCTTCCATCGAACGTGGGATTCAAGATCACGGGCCGCTCTAGGACATCGGCATTGTCATCGTAGAAGGCCCAGGAGAGCGTGCATAGGTCATCGATCCAGTGAGATTGCGGAATCGCCAGCAGGTCATCAACGGTTGTCGCGACCCACGGTGAAGCCGTCGACTGGAGGCGGAGGGGCTCGGGCACGCGGCCGCCGGAACGAAAGATCATCTCGTAGAGCGACAACACGATGCAGTAGCGAGCCAGGAGTTCCTCCTCTGAGCGCCCCAGTCTGCGCTTCACGGGGCTCACTTCCATCAGCGCGTCG
Source organism: Chloroflexia bacterium (assembly GCA_013696265.1). Classification (GTDB taxonomy): domain Bacteria; phylum Chloroflexota; class Chloroflexia; order Thermomicrobiales; family UBA6265; genus JACCYX01. The sequence continues at coordinate 7,582 of JACCYX010000284.1, read as the reverse complement.
CGGAGGCTATTAGCGAACACATCCACGTTCGGGCGAGCGACGGTGCCATCGCCAAGGAAGAAGACCTTGCCGCAGGCTGAGCACATCTCGTCGAACTCGCTATCCAGATCATCCACTAACGAGCCGCTGTAGGACAGCATGCCGCCGACCACCTTGAGTTCTCGCAGCGGGTGCGGAACTTCAGTCAATGCCTTCTCCCCCTGCACCCCCGATAGGGGAACTATTTCGAGGACGAAATCGCCGAGTTCGTATATCTGAGCGCCGTGCTCCACCATTATGTTCCGGTCGTCTGAAGACGCGAGGGAAAGGCGACAAGCAACCATCTCGTCGTTCGTCATGCCCTGGTATGCCACTAGATCACGGAGCGGCGTTTCCTCGAAGTAGAAGCGCAGCCGGTAGTCAATGGCCATGCCAATCAGGTCGTAGGGATACCGTTCGGCTGACGCAGGCGGGAGAATCCTCTCGACACCGACCATGCTCGAACGGCAATCCTTGACGACCTCGCGAGTGTTTGGGAAGCGATGTCGAAGGAACGCGCGAACGGGACTATGCGGGTCTTTTAGATGGCTCGTCAGAGACAAAGTCGATCCCCTCGAATCTGATGGGTACACGGAACTTCGGCTTGCGGTCTGCGTGTTGCCTGAACTGAGCCACGGGCGGATATACGCGAGTAGGCTCAACGACGGGGACACGCTCGTGATGCCCGCTCATCCGCCCATACGACTGCGTTGGCATGTGAAAGACTCGAAGGCGTACACGAGATGATGACGCCCACGAATCGGACGTTCCGCGGTGTTGCCATGAGCGATAGCGCGCCACACGATCCAGGCGCATCCTGCTTCCCATAATTAGGCGGAATTGTACTGCGGGTCCGGGACGTGGAACGTACCGTGTGTAGGCAATACGGCATACCATGCGCCAGCGAAAGCCAGACAGGCTCAGGTTTCGGGAATCGGCAACTCGTCCACGAACGTGAGCACGATCGCCAGTGCCTCATCGAACGGGATGAACAACGTTCTCGTCGTCGCCTCCAGCGCATCGTAGTCAAGTCTCGCCCGGCGGGCGAGTTCTTCTGACTTGAAGGCGCCTCGCGAGACTGGCACGCCGCGGGCCAGGGCCTTCACAAGGAGGGCGGAGGCAATGTGATCGCGATCGAGTGCGGGGTTCGTACGGATCGCAACGGCAAGGTCGAGCACGTCTTGCCGGTGGTTGCGGTTGCGGATCGACTGTTGAAGCAAGGCTCGCAGCTTCTCGCCGACGATGTCTTCGAGCGTACTGATGCGCAGCTCACCGAACCGCTCGTCAATGGAGAATACCGTCGAATCGAAAATCGGCTCGTTGATGCTGATCTCCACAGGCATCACATGAGGACTTGTCTGGTTGTTGGCCATGCGGATCAAGAGCTTGCGCTCATCGGGGAGGGCATATCCCAATCGGGCCTCGAAGGTGATAAACGTCTTGACCGACCCGCGCGGATTCTGGTGAATCGAATGGATCGCGAGGCCACATCCGTAAATCGGCGCTGCACGACTGAGGCCCGTCGAGATCGCGGCTAGCAGCGACTCGGCGTTCGCCAGGTCGGCTCCAGTCGTCATATCCAATGAGAAATCCAGGTCAATGGTGCTGCGATTGGGCTGTAAGACGAAATCAAGAGCGTTTCCGCCTTTGAACACGAGATTGTTTCGGAGCGAGGGTTCGCTGGCGATACCGCAGAGGATAACGAACTGAGCGAAACGGGTTCGCGCGTCCTGAATTGGGGTAGCCGTCCCAAGCGACCAGGCCGCGATGTCCTGGAATGTTCTGGGATAGGGATTGCTCACGGTCAGGCGCCCTGGAGAGCGTCAATTGGCGCATTGATCGAGAGGTTCCATCGTTCGTCGTAGGTCGACGCGAATGGCCTGGCGGCGACGAGCTTGCTCGAACCACCGCGCTTGGAGGAACTGCGCCAGCCCTCGAGGTGTGGATGGAAAAGCTCCAGGTGATCCAGGATGAATCCGACGCGCTGCCGAAGTATCGAAACCCCCATGCGCTCGACTTGATAGACGAGGATATCGAGGTTGAGGGTGTGGCGAGCCAGTGCCCACGCCTGAAGAACCGTGTCCAGCCCACCACAAAGCTCGGGCTCGGTCAGGCCGTCGATCAGGGTGCGCTCGGGCGAGGTGTAGCGCACCGGAAAGCCGAGGGGCTGGTAGTCGCCATGGCCGAAAAAATATTCGGGGCGGACGAGCTTCCACGTGACGGGATAGCCATGCACCTTCGCGGGACGGGATGGTGGCGGAAGGAGCATACCTTCCCAATCAGTGGGTGACGTTCCACCAGGAAGGAGCCCGCCCGTCGTGTCGCGTGAGACGGTGACTGTCAGGCGGTTGGGACGGTCCATCGCCAGGCCATGGAACACCAGTGCGGAAAGATGGCTGATGACCGCGTAAGGATGCACTTCGAACAGGACCTCTCGTTCGTCGAGGGCTTCCTGTCGGGCGTAGGGAACCGTCACCATGTCGAGTTGGGGATGTCCTGGAACAGGCTGGATTTCGTCTCGCTTGCGCATTTGACGCAAGAGTGTAGACAGATCCTCATTGTGTTGCGGCAGGCGTTGCCAACGCCGCTTCGGTGGAGGCAACGCAAACGTCGCTCGTCGAAGAAGCAGAACCGCGCGCCATCTGGAGAGAACGAGTCGATGTTCCGCCGCCAACTGCTCCAACATGGCTTGAGATGCAGTCTTGACTACCATGTATATTGTTCCTGCGGGATACACTGCGTCCTTAGGACGCAGTGTATCCCGCTGAACCACACTAGTCAAGGGGTGAGCAGAGTATCCAACAGTTTGTTCAAAGGGCAAACGGAAGACTTTGCCGGCAAGGGCGTCGCCAGGAGTAGGACGATCCGGTCCGCGCTCAGAGCAGATGCGGGGCGAGTTGGGCGGCAACCTCGGCTTGCTGGTAGGAGTCCAGCCCACTGCAGGCGGTGAGGGCGCAGCAGTAGCTGAGGGCGTCGGCCCCGTGCATGGGCGTTCCCACCCAGCGGCTGGTCGTTGTCCGGAGCAGCTCAGCGGTGTCGGTGTAACGCTGGAGCGTGCTTCGCGGCCCCGGATCGATGAGCGTGACCGTGATGGCGCGGGCGGTGTCCCTGGTCAACATGCGGCGGACATCGGCCCGGAAGCGGCAGATGCTTGGGCAACTGGCGCAGCCGGGGTAGGGGCCGTGCTTTCGCTCCGTCTGCGTCTCGTACAGGCGCGCGAAGCGGTCCAGGGCCGCCGTCGCTTCCCTCGAACCAGGCGTGCGCAGGCTCTGCAGCAGCCCGCTCGTCAGCGCCTCGCGCAATGTATCGACGAGCGGGTACGCCCAACCATACTCCGCGGCGCGCTCGGAAAGCGCCCGCTCCGCGCCAAAGGCGATCACCAGTCGCAGGGCGGACGATACCTGGCCACCCGGTAGTTGCGGCGAGGCCGCGCTGAACCGCCGCTCCAGGTCATCAAGCTCACCCGCCAGGTGGGGACGGGCGTAGATGGCGCGGGTGATGATGCGCGCCCAGGCGGCTGGCTCCTGCTCGACCGTGACAAACTCGAGCGCACGCTGGCACAGCACCGGGTCTGGCGCGTCGAACGCGCCGACCGGGATCCCGAAGCGTGTGAGGTCAGGGACGCTGAGGCAGCGGCCAAGATTGATGTAGGCCGCCGCCGCGGTTGCCACCTCGCGATCCAATGGCTCGACGACACCGCGCCCCGCCAGCACGTCGTCAACGGCGACGAGATACGGGTGGTCCGCTCCCTCGGCGAACACCGCCGCGCGGCCAACCGGCAGCGTGGCGAGATGCTGCGCCTGCGCCTGGGACATGTTCGTCGAGCCGGCCAGCAGGTGCCGGTCGTCTTCCGCCACGAGGCGGTGGATAACCTTCAGGTTGGAGTTCTTGATGACATCCGGCGCCAGCTTGCTGGGAACCTGGTCGGCCACCAGCACGCCCTGTCCGTAGCGCCGCACTTCGGAGAGCATGTTGACGAACGTCTCCACGGCCTGGGCGCGGAGATTCGACGACTCGGCGTCAACATCGACACCGACGTTGCGGAGCAGGCGGTGCGCTTCCTCAACGACGAGGAGATGCCGGAGGCCTTTCGGCACGGTGCCCCGCGCCGCTTGCAAGCGGCGAAGCTCGTACAACCGAACCAGGACCAGGCCGATGATGAACGCCTTCTCGCTGTCGTTCCCGATGTTTTCCAGCTCAAGGACCGCCGCTTCGCCCAGCAACTCGGTCATCGGCTTGCCACGCGCCACGTCGAGCATCAAGCCTTTCGACCCAATGCGCAGCGACCCGATGCGCGCCTTCAGCCCGGCGGTGACATCCTGCTCGATACGCGCCTCGTAACCCAGTCGCCGCGTTACCGCCTCCACCTTTCGGTACAGGTCGGCCAGCGTCGGGAAGATGGCGAACTGGTCGCGCTGGCTCCACTGGCGAGCCGGCAGGCGGCTGTTCTGGCCGGTGGCCAGGTTCCAGCCCTTGTCTTCGTAAACTTCGTGCAGGGCGGTTTCCAGCACATATGGCATCGGCGCGTAGAGGACGAATGCGGCGTTGAAGACGGCCTTGAGCAAATCGATATGGCTGAGGAGCAGCGAGCCGCCGGGGTCGTCGTCCGTCTCGAACTCGAACGGATTGATGCGGAAGGGCGCCACCTGGTCGTTGCCAAGGGTGTAGATGCGCAGATGCGGGAGCGGCCCGCTCGCGATCCCATGCCGGACCTGGCCGAGTAAGGCGCGATACTCGGTCTTGGCGGGCTCAATGATGAGAAACGGAACACCAGCCCGATCGAGTGAACTCACCAGCCCGCGAATCGTCGTCGTCTTGCCGCTCCCGGTCACGCCCGCGACGAAGGCATGTTTGCTCAGGTCGTCGAGCGGCAGGGCGAAGGACGAGCCCGCTGGCGACCCGTCGCGCAGGATGCGGCCCAGGCTGACGCTTCGGCGGCCTCCGGCCAAGCCCGGTGCGAGGTCGGTGCTGAACGGGGCGAAGTCGCGCAGCCGGTAGCCGGGGACTTCCTCGCGCGGCAACTCGATCAGGCTCCCGACCTCGCGTGACGTGAGCAGGGTGTGGAACAGGCGCTCATCGGTTGTGCGCCCGCTCGCCCGGCTCTCGGTGGCACGGATACGGTCGGGATGCACACCCGGACCGGAGAACACGCCCCTGAGCAACCCGCCGAGCCGCCGGGCCGCCGCGCCATCGGTCGCTCCATAGTGGACCGCTACCTGCCACTGGCCAAGCGCCAGGGTCTCATCCAGCCGCCCAAGTTCGCGATTGAGCAGATCCGCCGCGTACTCCGCCTGGCGATTGACGATCTCGCCGCCGAGAACCTCGGAGATCGATTGCGAGCGGGAGTCGGTGCGCGGGATCGTTTCCTGGAACGTGCGTTGGACGTTTTGCCGCGTTGCCGGGAGCACCTGGACGAGATGGTCGAGCAACTGTTCCCGGCTGGAATGCACCTGCCCGGCGGGCCGGGGAAAGGCCCTGACGACGAACGCCCATTCGGCCCCGCGCATTCCGCGGATCACGCGGGCGAGATGTGCCGTCTCGTCCTGGTCAGGCGGACCCTGACCCATCGCGTCGTAACGAGCAAGCGGCACGCCGCTCAACATGCCGCTGGAGGCAAAGCGCGGACGGAGGTCCGACCCCAGGGCGGTGTGTCCCAGGGGCGCGCAGTGTACGCCGGGATAGGCACTCTGCAGCAGCCTCGTCACCGTGCCCATGTCGTCGAGCGCGACATAAAGTTGAACCTCTTCGGCGGTACCCGTCAGCACGAAGACGAACCAGGCACCGTAGGCATGCGCGCTCACCGCCAGATCGGCCGCCCGGCGCGGATAGTCACCTGCGCCGTCGGCACGCCAGAACGCCGAGAGTTCCCGCACGCGCGCAAACGTCAGTCCGTCCAAAACCGTGGCCGGATCGACCACTGGCGGCGCGGCGCGATCGAGTTCGTGGCGCTCGTACGCGGCGATGAGGTCAGCGTAGGGCGTCATCGGGGCAGCCCTCCGCGCGGTTCTTCATGCGCGCCGCACCCGGATTTCCGCGTGGACCGAGTGGTTGTAGCCGCGCCGCACGACGAGGACCCCGTAGCGCGGCGAGCCCCAGAGACTGACGTAATCGCCGCGGCGGGGCAGCGCACCGAGCGGGTCGCCCTCGATTCGGGCTTGCTCTTCGCGTCCGTCCGAACGCCGGACGCCGAGGATGTAGTGTTTTTCCGTCTTCTTTGGCGACGAGCCGCGAAAGAGCAGCCCACCGAGCACGAGCAGGGGGTGAAGCGGCAGCAGGATCAGGGCGAGGCCGGTCTTGGCCGTGCCCGCGGCCCAGGCCTTCGGCGCGGCGACCTCGATGTCGCGGATGTCCTCAACCTCGCCGTCCAAGTGTGATGGACCGTACCGTGCGTAGGAGGCCGGCAAGGGACCGGCGGCGGCTGGTGGCGCCGGCATCGGGGATGGCCAGAGTGGCGCGGACGGCGTGGGAACCGGGACCGGCCGGGACGTGGGCACCGGACTTCGCGGGGGCATCGGCGCGGGAACTGGCGGCGATCGATAGCCGGCGGCACTCCTCGCCGCTGCCGGTGGTGAGAGCGGCGATGGCGGCGCGGGCGGACGGCGAGCCGCGGTGGAACCACTCATCGGGTGCAGGCAATGCGCGCAGAGGGGCGCGTCGGTAAAGCTGCGCTTGCCACATGCCGGATTGGGGCAGATTCGCGTCGTCGCCAGGGACGGTTGGGTTTTTCCTCGGGTATCTCAACCGCGATGTCGGGGAGTGGACTCAGGTCCGGCCGATCCAGATCGCCGCCACCGTGATCGTGCTGGTCTGGTTCGTGTTCATTGGGCGGACGATGAAACGCATGTTCCAGGTGGAGAAACCCAGCCCGACGGGGTGACCGCGCTGAACGAAGGAGCAAGATCCGATCGTGTGACGATGAAGATTCAGTCGTCGACGAACCCGGTGTCGGACTCGGCGCTCAGCGCTGTCAGGGCTGGATTGCTGAGGCGCGTGCCTTCGGCGAGGGCGTAGCCGGGGGTCGGACGGACCGGCGTTCGCAGGCTGGGGTCGGCCTTGCGGAGTTCTTCGTAACTGACGGTTGCTTGCTCGAAGCGGGCTGGATCGTCCTCGTTGCCATCCGCGGCTTCGTAGACGCCCATGATCCGCTGGGCGGTGCCATACTCCGCTAACGGACGCCGAACTTCCCCGGCCGGCAACTCCACCGGCACCTCACCCTGCGCAGGCACCGATGACCGGTCCGGCACCTGGCCCGGAACCTGGGGCGAGCGGTTGGCGCCCGGCGCCAGCGGGGCGTTCGAACGGCGGGGATCGATCGGGTCGCCGGGGTTCGCCGCTTTCTTCAGAACGAATGCCATCTGCGTTTCTCCGATTAATGTCAGGTGTCATGCGCCGCCGATCCATAGCCGTGCGCTTGCCGCATTCTAGCAGGAACGCCCGCTCCCGCTCACCAGAGTGGGTGCGACGCATGATTTTGCATGGGGGCTCGGAAGTGCAGGACTTGTACGGTGGCGGAGCTTGTCTCCGCCCGTGGCTTCGGTCGCTGAGCACGGGCGGAGACAAGCTC
>JACCYX010000257.1 GCA_013696265.1 Chloroflexia bacterium | reverse complement strand
CAGACGCCGTTCCTGATCGAGCAGGATGCGCTCTGGATCACCTCGTCGTTCTCGCTGCGGTACGTGGCCGACAAGGAAGAGTATCCGCACGACTTCGTGACCACCTTCGCGCCGATGCCGGTGCCGATCGGCGCCGAGGATCCGTGGAACACGGGCAGCATCAACAACTGGATTCAGATGAAGTCGGACACCGCCAACCCGGATGCCGCCTGGTCGCTGATCCAGTACTGGCTCAAGGAGGGCGCCCAGTACATGCTCCCGGCAGGCAAGGTGCCTGCTTACCCCGGCACGGACGAAGCCACGGTCGTCGAGGGCATCCTGGGACCCGACCGAGAGGAACTCTACGATGTCGCCGCGTACCAGGCGGCGGTCTTCGATCCCGGTATCAAACTGATCACCGATACGATCACGACCGGTTCGGCCGAAATCCAGCAGATCGCGCAGGGAACGTCGGACCGCTACCTGATCGGCGAGTTGACGATCGAGGAGTGGGCGATCGAAACGAAGACCCAGGCCGACGAGGCGATCGCCCGCGCCACGGCGTAGCGAAATGGCTCGAAAGGATGGCTAACCGGACGCGTCACCAATGGCCGTCATTCTGAGGCGAAGCCGAAGAATCCCTGTGCGAAGCACTCGACGGCGCAGCCGGCGCTTGGCATTGCATACCACCTGTTCCGACTTCGTCGGAAGCGCTTCGCGCAGGGATTCTTCGCAAGCTCGGAATGACAGTTGCGGGGTGGGTCGCAACAGGGTGAACAGGCGTCCTTCGCGACCGCTAGCCCTCCCCTACACGCTCGGCTTCGCCCGACAATGGAGACTGCCTGATGGCCACCCAAGGAACGGCGGCGCCGATCTCGCCACGGTTGGCGCCCACAACCAAGCGCAAATCGCGGCCCAGCCGGGGGCACCAGTCGTGGCTTGGGTACGCCTTCGTCGCGCCCAACTTCATCGGCTTCTCGATCTTCACTCTCCTGCCGCTGATCTTCGCCTTCGTCGTCTCGTTCGCGGAGTGGGATGTCGTTTCCGGCATCGACGGCATCAGGTGGGTCGGTCTCCAGAACTTCGCGAACGTCATGTCCGATGGCAACTTCTGGCACAGCGCCCGGCTCACGCTCTACTACGTGGGGCTGAGCGTGCCGCTGACGACGGCGGCCGGGCTCCTGATCGCGCTCGCCCTCAACGGCCCGGTGCCGGGACGGGGCGTGCTGCGGCTCATCTTCTTCATCCCGTTCATCGCCAACACCGTGGCCATCGCCTCGGTCTGGATCCTGCTCTACCACCCTCGCTACAGCCCGATCAACAACACGCTGCGCAATCTCGGCATCGACGATCCGCCGCTCTGGCTCGCCTCGTCGCAGTGGGCGATGCCGGCACTCATCATCATGGCCGTCTGGGCCGGGGCGGGGTACGCCTCGATCATCTACCTCGCGGCCCTGCAGAGCCTCCCGGCCGATCTCTACGAGGCGGCCGAACTCGATGGCGCCGGGGTCTGGCAGAAGTTCAAGGCGATCACCTTCCCGCTCCTGACCCCGACCACATTCTTCCTGCTGGTGACCGGATTCATCGGCGCGTCGCAATCGTTCGGCATGATCAACCTGATGACGAGCGGCGGACCCGGCCGTTCGACGACGGTGGTCTCGTACTACATCTACCAGAACGGCTTCCAGTTCTACCGGTTCGGTTACGCGGCGGCCATGGCCTGGTTCATGTTCCTGGTGGTCCTGCTGCTCACGCTCGCGCTCTGGCTCGTCCAGCGGCGGGGCGTCACCTACGACTAGGAGGGACCAATGGCAACCATCGCCAGACCCGCCGCGAGTGTTGGCAAGCAGAAGCGCGTCCGGTCGCGGGCGGTCCGCACGCGCTCGGATCGCACGCGCTGGATTATCGTCTCGATCGTGATGTGGTCGGTGGCGCTGCTTTTCCTGATGCCCTTTGCCTGGATGATCGTCTCGTCGCTGAAGCGGGACATCGATGTCTTCCGGCTGCCGATCCGGTGGATTCCGGACCCGCTCTCGTGGCGGAGCTACGAACGGATCTGGGACGGCCCGCACCCGTTCTCCCGGTTCGTCGCCAACTCGTTGATCGTGGCCGCCACGCGCGTCGCCGGGGAATTGTTCACGGCTTCGCTGGCGGCCTACGCCTTCGCCCGGATGCGGTTCAAGGGGCGCGACGCGCTCTTCCTGCTGTACGTGAGCACGCTGATCATTCCTTACCAGATGCTGCTGGTACCGCGGTTCATCCTCTACCGGCAGCTGCAGATCTTCGACACGCTCTGGGCATTGATCCTGCCCGGCATCTTCACCGTTTTCGGCACCTTCCTGCTTCGCCAGTTCTTCCTGACGATCCCGGAGGAACTCTCGGACGCTGCCCGGCTTGATGGCGCGTCCGAGTTCCAGATTTACCGCCAGATCATCCTGCCGCTGGCGAAACCGGCCCTCGCCTCGCTGGCGATCCTCGCCTTCGTCTGGAGCTGGAACGACTACGAGACGCCGCTGGTGATGCTCACCACCGAGGAGCGGTTCACGATCCCGCTGGGACTGAC
>JACCYX010000255.1 GCA_013696265.1 Chloroflexia bacterium | reverse complement strand
GAGCTTTCGGCGAACGCCTTGGCGACCGTGCCCAGCATGTCGAAGAAGCTGTTGCTGCCGCCTTGCAAACCGCGGCCCGCACTATCGCTCATGTCCTGCATGCCGGGGATGCCCGGCATGTCGAAGCCACCACCGCCTCCGCCGCTCCCGGAACTCCCCTGGCCGCCGCCGAACGGCCCCATCGAACTACCGGGAACCATCGTCCAGCCGCCGCCCCGGCGCCGGGAACCGCGGCGACGTGGATCGCCGATGATGACCGTGCCGCCATCGCCGAAGAGCGGTCCGGCCCCGCCGTACCACTGCGGACTCTGGATCGGCCTGTAGGCAAACTTCTGGGTCCAGCTTTCGGCCAGGCCCAGGGCCACGGCGTAGGGCAGGTACTTCTCGAAAACGGCGCGCGACTCGGCGAGGTCCTGGCGGTCGTCGATCTGGTCCAGGTAGGTGCGAAAGGCGCGCCATTTGGCGGCGGATTCGGCGCCGGCGACTGTCTTCTGGGGCATGGCGCGGGCGAGCGAGCCCGAGAGGATCATCAGGCCGATGCCGACGAAGATCGGGAAGAACGCGAAGTTCGACCAGGCGCCGGTCACGACCACGATACCGATCACGATCACGCCGACGATGACCGGAATCGCCTTGAACAATTTATGCCAACGGTCGCGGGTCTTCTCCGGGGATTCGCGGAAGTATGTGTGATCGACCAGTTCCTGGTAGAAGCTGCCGGCAATCTCGTCGTTGCGCGTGGCCAGCGCGCCGGCCACCTGGGGCATCGGTTGCTCGGTGCCCGCTTTCGCGCTGGCGCCGAAAATCAGGTCGAGGACGATCCGCTCGTACCCGCGCAAGGTTTCCTTGTGATCGAGCAGGGTGAACGTGTATTGACCAGACGTGCCTTCGGTGGCCGGGTCCATCCTGATCACGCCGCGTTCGGCCAGGTCGAGCACCGTGGCCACCACGTCGCGGGAATGGAACGTTTCGTCGAGCAGCACGCCCACGGCACCGGGCCGGAGATCGTCCGGCGGTTCCGGGATGTATTCGGCGACGAGACCGACGCCGGGGTCCCGGCCCTTGGTGAACCACAGGGCGTAGAGCGCCACGCCGCCGCCAACCGCGGTCAGGAGCCCGGCGACGAGCAGGAGCACGCCCGCCCAGGCTGACCGTTCCTCAGCTTGCTCACGCTCCTGGCGAATCTGGTCGTCACGGTCCTGCCAGGCAGGTTCCTGGGCCGACGTGATCGGCGGGAACTGGAGACTGACCTCGAATTCTTCGCCCGCCTCCAGGTTGGACCGCTCCCACGAAATCGTGTCGCCGTCGATCTCCGGATTCTCGGGGAAGGCCACCAGCTGGTCGGCCGGAACCGCCTCGGGCAAGTTGACCGTGACCGTCGATTGGCGAACCGGGGCCACATCGGTGACATCGCTGGTGATGGGGTACCACCAGACCTGCTGGTTGGCGGGATCGAGATCCTCGTAGACGCGAAGGCCGCCGATTACGTCGTACTCGATCACCACGGTGCGGGTTGATTCCTGGTTGCTGGAGGTTGGTTCGAAGGAGTAATCGATGGCCAGTTCGCCGGCTTCGACAAAATAGGTAAAGTCGCCCGGATCGGCGTCGTAACGAGTGGCGGTCACGAAGTCGAGCGATTCCGGCGTTCCCGAGGGGTCGTTCGCCATGGAGACGGTCACGTTCTCGAGGTCATCGACATTGCTAAGCGGAATGTAGGCGAACCCGGAGGAAAATCTGCCGTAAAACGAGATTTCCTGGAGCTCGGTGACATGGATCGTGCCGTCGGAGCGCACGTCGAGGGTCACGTCGTAGCGATCCCAGACGACGCTTTCGGTGCCCTGGGCAACCAGTGCTTGAGGCGAGAGTCCGGCGCAGGCGAGAAGGAGCAACGCCAGCACCAGCGATCCACGACGCGCGTGGCGAATGCATGGTGATGCCAGGTCAATCGTGAACATCGTGGTGAAGGCTCCTCGCGGCGCGCCGCTGGTGAATGCCGGGGCTGTCGTCGTTCCCCGCTCCGGTTGGCCAAGTATCGCACTTTCGCCGCGCCCGACTCCCTTGTCTCAGGACCAACGGTGAAGACCGCCCGGCGGTTGCGAAGGCGAATCGCCAGGCCCGGATCCAGGTGAGACCGGGTCTGTGGTAGCATCGAGCCATGACAGAACAGGCATCCCAGGCCACCTCGACGCCAACCTCCGCAATGCTGACGAGCCGCGACGTCGAAGCCATCCTCATCCAGCATGGTTACCGCCTGACCCGGCCCCGGGCGGCGGTGGTCGATGCGGTACTCAAGTACACGCATCCCTTCACCGCCGAGCAACTGGTCGCCGATGTCGGCACCGGCAAAGGCGGCTCGATCGGGCGAGCGACGATCTACCGGACGCTGGAAATCCTCGCCTCGCTCGACGTGCTGACCCGGTTGATCCAGCCCGACGGGCATCCGGCCTACATCTGCGATTCGCTGGGGCACCGGCACCACATCGTCTGCTCAGGTTGCGGCACGGCGGTGGCGTTCACCTTTTGCCCGGTCCAGGAACTCGTGCCGGCATTGGCCAGGGATACCGCCTTCGAGATTCACGACCATCTCCTCGAAGTCTTCGGTGTCTGCCCATCGTGCCAGGTCTCGGCCACGAGCGCCGGTGGGCCGCGGGCGTGATACAGAGTGGTCTGACTCGCGTTTCGCGTCAGATATTCGCTACCCCCAAATCGTCATTCCTCGCAAGCTCGGAATGACAGTCGTCTGACGGCTGGCAGCCTCGACGTTATGACTCCTTGCCTTTCCACCAGTTGACACCTGGTATCAGTTGATGATAGCTTGCGGACTGTGTTTACGGGCCCAACATCTCGTCGCCCACTCCTGGTCAGGCTCCCCGATGTCCCAATTCGTCGACCATCCGTCAGCCAGTGCCCCGGCCCTGACAACCCACAACCTCTCCGTCCACTACGGCAACCGTCCGGCCCTGGAGGATGTCTCGATCACAATCCATGCGGGCGAGGTGGTCGGGCTGCTGGGACCGAACGGCGCCGGCAAGAGCACGCTGCTGAAGGTGATCGCCGGCCTGGTTCCCACCTCGCACGGCGAATGCCAGTTCCAGGGGCGCGCGATTCGCGGCGCCCAGCCGGGGATTACCTACGTGCCGCAACGCTCCGGCGCGGACTGGACGTTCCCGATCTCGGTGCTCGACGCCGTGCTGCTCGGCCTGGCGCGGTCAACTCCCCGGTGGCGAGGCTTCGGCGCCACGGAGCGGGAACGGGCCTGGGAGGCGCTTCGCCACGTCGAAATGGAACGCTACGCCAGCGTGCAAATCGGGGCGCTCTCGGGCGGGCAGCAGCAGCGCGTCTTCCTCGCCCGCGCCCTGCTTTCGGGTGGGGCAATCCTGCTCCTCGACGAACCGTTCACCGGCGTCGACATCCCCACCCAGGAACTGTTCGTCTCGCTCTTCACCGATCTGACGGCGCGGGGCACGGCGATCATCTACGCCACCCACGATCTCGATCAGGCGCGCCAGAACTCGGATGTCGTAATGCTCATCAACCGGCGCCTGATCGCCGCCGGTCCGCCCACCGAAGTCTTCACCAGCCTGACACTTCAGGAAGCGTTCGGCGGCAAGGTGATCGTGATTGAGGCGCCAGGCGAGGGCGTTCGCGAACCCGCGGTCACCGGCTCCGGCATGGTGCGCCGGTGATCTCCTGGCTCGCGGAGCCGTGGTCGCACCTCTTCATGCGGCACGCGTTCCTGGCGATCATCCTCGTCGGGTTGATCTGCGGGGTGATGGGCGTCTTCGTCATCCTGCGCGGCCTGGCATTCCTCGGCGACGCGCTGGCCCACGCGATCTTCCCCGGCGTGGTGATCGCCTTCATCCTGGGCGGGAATTTCCTCATCGGGGCGCTGGTGGCCGCCGTGGTCGTCTCGTTCGGGATCGGGGCGATCAGCCAGAGCGCCAAGCTCTCGAACGACACCGCGATCGGCGTCATCTTTGCGGGCGGGTTCGCGCTGGGGGTGACGCTCTTGTCGACCCAGCAGAGTTACGCGCGGGATCTGAACTCGTTCCTGTTCGGGTCGATCCTGAGCGTCAGGCGGGAGGACCTGGTCCTGACCGGCGCGGTCGGCGGGGTGGTACTGCTGGCGGTCTTCTGGTTCCGGCGGGAGTTCACGAGCATTGCGTTCGACCGCTCGTTCGCCCAGAGCAGCGGCATCAACCTCTGGATGTTCGACCAACTTTTCTTGGTTGCGCTGGCGATGGCGATCGTGATGTCGCTGCAAACGGTCGGCAACGTGCTGGTGCTGGCGATGCTGGTCACTCCGGCGGCGACGGCGCGGATGCTGACCGACCGGCTGCGGACGATGGTGGCGCTCTCGGCGTTCATCGGCATGGCTTGCGGGGTGCTTGGGCTCTACCTCTCCTATTACCGGGGCGTGCCGTCCGGGGCCGGGGTCGTGCTGGTGGCGACGGGAGTGTTCCTGATCGTCTTCCTGTTTGCCCCGCAATCCGGCGCGGTGACGTCACGGGTGCGACGGCGGCTCCACCACGGGCATCCCGAACGCGACCAGTTCGGCGACGACGCCCTGCCGGTGTAGAGTCCGCAAAGGGATGGTGCGTGGGGACATGTGCCCAATCTACGCCTTGAATCGACTGACGATCAGTTGGAGAAGGAATCAAGAGGCTTGTCCGATCCGAGTAGCATCAAACACGATAGCGGTAACAGCCGCACCTAAAGCCTGTCATATTTCCGCTCAGCACCTTGGCGTTTTGCTTGGCGGTTAGAGCTTGAATCGTAGGCGAAGGTCCGCTTCAATTCGCGCCTTGCCATAGCGAAATGTGTCATCGAAGTGATCGATCAGCAGGATGCTGTCCCGCGTGGTGGGGCTGATCCAGCCAATTGCTTCGATCATTCCCTCCCACTCCTCACGAAGATTCTGTCGATGCCAAATTGGCTCGTGGTGCATGACGCGGTTTCTGAGCATGCGCAGATCGTTGTAGCGCTGGTGAACGAAATGCCGATTACTGGGGGTCTTGGGCAAATGTGGAAAGACATTCTTGATCAGCGCGCTCTTCCCTGGCGCCCAAAGGGTTTGGTGATACGGCTGACTGAGGAGTGTCGTCCAGAAACCGAAAGTGAGTTCGGCGACGATCTGGCCGGATGTCGGATGCTTCCTCCTGAGCCGGTTATAAAGCATGTAGTGCGTCTCGGCGTAGCCTCTGAGCTGGCCTGGCTCCAGAAGCATCCGAAACCACATATCGGTCCCCTCGCGGGCGGTGAGGGCGTCATGGATGCTACTGCGAAGAGTGACTTCGAGTGCCGCCAATCCTGGGTAAAGCGCCTCCGAGAGTTGAATGTTCCAAAAATAATTGGCAATGGTGTCGAAATCGGAGCCGTTCTGCGGGCGGTATTTGGCCAGTCTTGGCTTGGAAACACCACGTGCCGGGTCAGCAAAAACGGTTGAAACCACGCGCGTTTCCGATCCTGAAACACTTGACAATGGAGTACCAAAGTACTAGGGCGTGTTTGCATAC
>JACCYX010000248.1 GCA_013696265.1 Chloroflexia bacterium | reverse complement strand
TCCGGCGAGGAGGCCGCGTCGTTCCTGATCGGGGCCAACACGGAGAATCCGCCCGCGCCGGACGGGCAGGCTTACGTCTGCGCGCGGATTACCGCCCAGAACACCAGCGACCGGACCGAGTCGCTCCAGATGGTGGATTTTGCCGGGACCGGCGGCGATGGCATCCTGCGGCGAACCCAGGCCGTGGTCGTGCCGGAACCGATGCTGCAGGCCGTGGTCGAACCGGGCGCGACCACCGAGGGCTGGATCGCGGTGACGGTCGACGATCCGTCGGTGGCGACGCTCTGGTTCGACGCCCCGATTTTGGGCGGCTCCTGGGCGGACGGTATCTTCGCCCTCGCCGATGGCGCGCCGGCACCGGTCTTCGAACCCTTGGACGCCACCGACACGGACATCGGCGGCGACCCCGCCAACCCGGCCGCGATCGGCGAGACGGTCCGGGTCGGCGGCTGGGAGGTCACGATCGACGAGGTGATCTTTGGCGAGGCGATTTTCGAGATCGCCGATTTCCGCTACCGGGCACTCGGTTCTACCAATTCGTGGATCCAGCGTGGGATCGGCCTCTACGCCACGGTCCGCAATATGAATCCATTTCCAGCCTTTTTCTCCGACATCGCCTTCGAGATCGCCGACTTCAGCGGCGAGCCGTGGGATCACACGCTGACGATGACGCCGCCTGAACCCGACGTGAGCCAGGAATACCTGCCCGGCGCGACCGGCCAGGGCTGGGCGACCTTTGGCGGCCAGACGTGGACCGCGGCCGAACTCATCAAGGTCCAGCCGTTCAAGATCGGCGGCGCGGCCCGCTACGTCATTTTCGACGGCAACCAGCCCGTTGCGGACGCCCCCGCCGAAGAAGCGGAACCGGCCGTGGCGCTCGACCTCGCCGTCGGCGACCTGGTCGAGACGACGGAGGATCTGGTCAACCTCCGCGACGAACCCTCGGCCAACGCCGGGATCGCCGAAGAGCTTCCGGTTGGTACGCAACTCGAAGTCACCGGCGAATCGACCGACGCCGACGGCTACACCTGGTATCCGGTGATCGTGCTGGAAACCTCGCGGGCGGGCTATGTGGTCCAGGATTTCCTCCAGCCAGTCGGGAATTGACCTGCACGTACAATCGCGCGGCGATGCGCGTGACTTTACAATAGAAGAAGGCGAACCCGGCCGGTAGAAAACCGCCAGTTTCCAGCCTACCCGTTGCCTTTCCACACGCGACGTCCCGCCAGGAGGGTCGCGTCACCGGACCAACATTCGATGACCGTGCAAACCGCCATGCTCGCGACGCTGATCGTTGTCCTCGGCGCCGCCCAATATGCCCTTTGCGCGCAAGCGATCCAGGACCTCCTGCGGCGCCCGCGCGTGCGTGGCGAGAACAAGGTGCTCTGGGGCCTGGGTATCCTCTGCGTGCCCATCGCCGGGGCGATCGTCTACAACTGGATGGGCCCCACCAGCTTCATCCACCGGCCGCCGGCGGGGCGGGATCGAAACCGGCTCGCCGCACCACACGATGCCGCCACCTCGACGAACGTCACGCCCATTTCGGCGGCCCGTTCCGTCCGGCGCCGGCGGGTGGCCGAAGCCGCTCACCCGAAACGCCCGACGCCTCGCACGCACACCTCGCCGAGCGCGAGGAAGGTTCGGCGCACCGGCTCCTGACGGCCCCCGCGCCGTGGTAGCCGGAGACAGAAAGGACGTTTGCCCTGGACGCGCGATCCCGCACCGCGATCGTACGATCAACGGCATTTCTCCAGCACGACACCGGCAATCATCCAGAGCGTTCGGCGCGGATGATCGCGGTCGATTGCGCCCTGGAGGGCCGCCACCTCCTCGGCGGGCGCCCCTCGGTCGCCTGCTCACCGGCGCCTGACGCGGCGATCCTCCGCGTCCATACCCCGGACATGCTGGCGCGTCTCGAAGCCGTCGCCGCCAGTGGCGGCGGCTGGCTCGATGCCGACACGGTCGTCCGGCCCGACTCCGTGGATGTCGCGCGGATGGCCGCCGGGGGCGCGATCAACGCCGTGGACGCGATGCTGGCCGGAACCATCGATCGGGCTTTCGTGATTGCTCGCCCACCTGGCCATCACGCCACGGCGGGGCAATCGATGGGGTTCTGCCTGCTCAACACGGTCGCGATCGCCGCCGCCCACGCCATCGACAGTGGCCTGGAACGGGTCGCCATCCTCGATTGGGACGTTCACCACGGCAATGGCACCCAGGCTATCTTCTATGGAAGAGCCGACGTGCTGTATTGCTCGTTGCATCAGTCGCCGCTCTACCCGGGAACGGGCGCACGGGAGGAGACCGGCGTCGGGCCGGGAACCGGCTACACCCTCAACGCACCCCTTCCGCCAGGGACGGATGACGCGGCATTCCTCGACACCTACCGGACGGCGATCATGCCGGCGATCGACCGTTTCGCGCCCCAGCTGCTCCTGATTTCGGCGGGCTACGACGCCCACGCCGACGATCCAATCGGCGGTATGGCGCTCACCGACAGCGGTTTCCAGACACTGATGGCCGAGGCGGTCGCGCTCGCGAACCGGCGTTGCCAGGGCAAGGTGCTGGCCATCCTCGAAGGCGGCTACGAATCGCAGGTACTGGCCCGCTGCGTGACCGACGCCATCGGCTCACTCGATCGCGCCGAGGGCATTGCCGTCAAGGCACGGGCGTAGACGTCCGACAGTGCCACTATCGCCTCCGTTGATCCGTGGCTCAGTTGCCGAGCCGCCAACGGACCACGTGGCGGGACAGGCTGTCGGCACGAATCCCCTGGTCTCCCGTATCCTTCCCTGAGCGCAATGGCCGTGCCAAGCGTTGGCGATCGCACCAACGACAACCTTTCCGGGTACTCGCCTCAGTGTACGTACACAGCTTACACCGCGAGAACGCCACCCGCAACACCGTCGTATCCCGCCGCCCATGATCGAATTCACGCTAGAGGACATCTCCAGATGACAGCCAACGACCATTCCGACCCCGCGGCTCGCGACGCGGCCGATGTTCAGGGGCGAACACCAGGCTCTGGGCCCGCCGCAACCGTCGCCGCGTTCCGGCAGGATGACGAACGGCGGCGGGAAGACGCCCGTATCGCCACGCTCCAGAGCCAGGTGGACGAGTTGCGGGCGGCCAACCGCGAGCTCGCGAGCCGCCAGACCCGCGACGAGGAAATTCTCAAGCAGAACGAGACGCTCAGCGCCCAATTGCGGCTGGCGATCGAACAACTGCGACAGGAATCGCAACAAACCGCCCAGGCCCGCGCCCTGGACGAAAACCGAACCCGCCAGTTGATCCAGGAACTCGAGGTCCGGGTCGACGATGGCGTGCGTCCGATTCGCTCACTCCAGGCCCACGTGAGCGAGTTGCTTGAGGCCTCGCGCCGCAAGATCGACGACACCGGCCAAACCGATCAGCGGCTGGACGAGATGGTCACGGTCATCGAACACCTGTCGGCGCTCGGGGACCGCACGAACGCGATTTCCCATGGCCTGCGGGACACGATCGACGGCGTGCGCACGGAAGTCGAAGGATTCCGGCGCGACATCATCCGCGCCGAGGATGCGATCAAGATCGTCGATCAGGAAGCGCGCCGCCGGACGACGGACGTTCAGGACATCGCCGAGAGCTACAGCGCCCGGCTCGATGAACTCCGCGCCGATCTCGGCCACCTGTACGACACGTTCGAGGATCAGCGACGCGGCCTGGTCCACGTCGATCCCACGCTCGATGAGTTGCGCGCCGGCGAGTTGGCCCTGCGGCAGGACGTGGGCCGCTTCCAGGCGCAGCTGACGGAGCGCCACGATCTGCTGATCGACATGCACGACGATGCGCGCCAGGAGAACGACGCCCGCTTCGAACAGCTCCGCCAGACCTTTGAGGAGCGGCTCGACCGGCTGAACGAACGGCTGGAGGAAGCCAACGAACAGTTCCGGGAAATGACCTACAAGCTCTCCGACCTCAACGCGGCGCTCGAAGAACTCCGCCAGGTCGACGCATCCCTCCACCGCGATCTCTGGTATCTCCACGAACAGCGGGTCCGGGTGCGGCTGGAGCAAATCCAGGAGGAGCTGGACGTGGCCACGGGTCAACGTCGCGATGCCGATGCCGAGGCCCAGGCCGGCATGGGGCAACGCTACCGGCGGCGGCGCCAGACGCAGGACACCACCGAGAACTAGCGCTGGAGAACGTGCCGCCGGATTCGACCGGCAGCCGGGTGACCGCTAGCACGGCAACCCATCGCACGTCCACATCTCGTGCATTGATGCACTACCTGACCGCGCCGCTTGTGCCGACCCGACACGTTTACGCAATGGAGTCGCCGCAACGTTGATGAGAGCCGCCGCTTCCCGTTTCAAACGATGCCCGAATGGCACAGCTCGCCGAACTGAAAATGGCGCAGTGGCGAACATATTGGGTCCAAACGTATACGCTTTCGGTTCCGATCCCAGACTGTCGACTGCCAGGCAATGGGCGTTGTTTTCGGGGTTGAATCATGGGCATTCAGTCGACGCAAACGGCGACTGCGTGTCGACGAGCGGTCCAATCGCCAAGGCGCTGGCCCGCGGCGCCACAACGGCGCTCCTTGACACTGAAATACCACATTTGTTACGGTCTAGTTGTCCTAGGGGATTCGGCACCTCCGGACGTCGGGCTCATTGGCTGGGCGAAGGCGTCATGTGGGTGTGCCGGCGGGGAAGGAAATCGTCGCAGACTGCGGGGGCGGATTCAGTTCCCTGCCTGGTTGTTCAATTCGGCCCACGACTGTGGACCGATGGCTGGAATGACACGGGTGAGTAACGGGATGCTCGTGGCGACGAAGACACGGACTCCACCTCTACAAACCAATGAAATGGCTAGGACGTTTCGCAAGGCCAGCAAGCACCGGACTCCGATGTTTGCGCCGCGGTTTTCGTGACGCATCGGAAGCAATGAACACGGCAATCGCTTCCGCTCCGCCGAACGCACCTGCGGACACCAATCGCTCTTCACTGGCGCAGGCCACGAGGGGCGCGCGGATGGTTTTCGCCTTTGCCCGGGGAATACCTGAACTCGCAACCCGGCACCCGAGTTCATCCATCGTTGGCTAACGATGACGGTATTCGTGGCTTGAACGGAGCGTCATGCTCCGGTTCCCTGGCAA
>JACCYX010000244.1 GCA_013696265.1 Chloroflexia bacterium | reverse complement strand
GGATGATCCATGTCCGACGTGCAACCGGCGCTCTACATCGACGACATCGAAGAGGCGATCGCTTTCTACCGGGACGGCTTGGGGCTGACCGTGAACGTCTTCGGCACCGATCCCGAAACTGGACGACCGAACATCTTCCTCGCCACCATCGAAGACGCGAAGTTCCTCGTCTCGCGAGATTCCACCTTCGCGAAATCCGACGGCAGCGGCAGCGGCGGCGTGACGCTCTACTTCCATCTGGACTCGCCGGTCGATGGATACGTCGAGCGGTTCCGGTCAGCCGAGGGCGTTGAAATCGTCGAGGACCTGACCGACCAATGGTGGGGCGACCGGACGTTCGCGATCCGCGACCCGTGGGGCTACGTGCTGCTCTTCAGCAGCGTGCCGGGCGGCTTCATTTAGAGCGAGATGTGCCGCACCTTCGCAGCGCACCGAAGCCAGCGGCGACATGCTACACTCCCGGTACCTGGACACCGGAAACGGATACCTCAACAAATCGCGCCCTGTGAATGGCGTCGGCCATCGGTCGTCGCGCTAGACTGACGCGATCCGCGCCGATGGGGCCACGTCTCTCCAAGTCGCAAATCCCAGCTTTCAGAGGAAGAGATCATGAACCTTTGGTCCAACGTATTTCGCCATCACCGCTGGTCGAACCAGGTGCTCATCGAGTTCCTTTCCCGCCTCCCGCCAGCACAACTGGAGTTGACGGTCCCTGGTACGTATGGCAGCTCGATCGACACCATCCGCCACCTCATCTCCAGCGATGCCAATTACGTGTGTATCATCCCGGACACCCCCGATGTGCCACAGTGCGAGCAGGACGGCCCGTTCGGCGGCTGGGACGAGTTGCGTAACGTCGCCGAAGCGGCGGACACGGCGCTCGTCGCCTACGTCGACGGGTTGACCGCCGACATGTTCTTCGTCGACGTGGACGACGGCGAAGCGTTCGACCTCACCCGGTCGATGCTGCTCGCACAGATCATCCATCACGCCACCGAACACCGGAGCCAGATCCGCACCACGCTCTCCACGCACGCCATCACCCCGCCCGAGATTTCCGTCTGGGCCTGGCGGAAGAGCGAGGAAGGGCAGTCGATCCTCGCCAGCCTGGCCAGCCGGGCGTAGTTCCGGAGCAACCTGGCCGTCGAATCGACATTCACACCGCCCATTCATAGCGCCGATCGCGGACAATGACGACCAGACTGGCAAACTTCCTTGCCCAACCTGAAAGGCACGTCACGCGATGACCCTGACTGGCACCATCACTGGCCTGACGCCTGAGCGGCTGATCTTCGATCTTCGCGCGGCAGGCCAGCCGGCGATGGCGCCGGATGGGTCGCGCATCGTCTACTCCCTGTCGGCGGTGGACCGGGAGACGAAGCAGACCACCAGCCAGCTCTGGGCGATTGACCTCGACGGCGGCAACCCCGTGCAACTCACGTTTACGGGCCGCACGAACGGCAATCCGGTCTGGTCGCCGGATGGATCGAGCATCGCCTTCGTGTCCAAAGGCGATGGGGAGAAGCCCTACGCCATCCGCATCCTGCCGATCGATGGCGGCGAGTCCCGCGAGGTGATTCGTCACGTCGCGTCGCCGTCGTCGCTCGACTGGTCGCCAGACGGCTCGTCGCTCGCGTACACGCTCCCGGTCGATCCCGACAACCCGATCGAGGAGCCGGTCGATGTGGATGTCGCCCCCAAGGTCCGGGCCTTTCGCCGGCTCGACTACAAGCAGGACAACCGGGGCTACCTCTACGACACGCGCCTGCAGGTGGTGGTCGTCGATGTCGAATCGGGAACGTGTCGGCAACTCACGTCGGACCTCATCGACCACACCGACCCGCGGTGGTCGCCCGATGGACGCCAGATCGCAATGAAGGTCCTGAACCGCAACGGGATGCACCAGCAGCTCGCGGTTCTGGAGGTCGCCACCGGTGAATGCACCCTCGTGGGCGACGCCGACTGGACCGTGGGCACCTTCCGCTGGTCACGGGATGGCTCGTCCATCCTCTTCGACGGCGACGAGCGGAATTCGGCCCAAACTGACTACTTTCGCTACGATGTCGCCGTCGCCAGGTTGCATCGGCTGACCACCGACCTGCCGTTTTCGCCGGAAGCCGGCTACCCGACCATCGGCAGTCCCGCGCAACCGGCCTGGATCAGCGACGATGTTGCGCTGGTGCACGGCGTCCAGGCCGGGGCGAGCGGCCTCTGGACGGTCAATGCCAGGTCCGGCGAGATCACCGAAGTCGCTCGGTTCGAAGCGACACACAGCGGACTGAGCGTCGATGACGCTGGCCGGTACGTGGCACAAACGATCTCCACTCCGCTCGGAACCGGCGAAATCTCGGTGTTCGACCGCGAGACCGGAGCGTCGCGCGTCGTCACCCACGTCAACGACGCTGTCTTCGCGGAATCGCCGGTCGGGTCGTTCGAGAAGTGCTCAGTCGAGCGCGGTGGCGAGACGATCGACTACTGGATCACCTACCCGCCAGAATTCGATGAGACCAGGCAGTACCCGGTCGTGCTCGATGTGCACGGCGGACCGCACGGCAACTTCGGGTACAGCTTCGGCAAGGGCACGGCGCTGCTGGCGGGCGCCGGGACCATCGTCGTCTCCAGCAACCCGCGCGGCTCGGGCACCTACGGCCGCCGCTTCGCCAACCTCGTGCGAGGCGACTGGGGCGGCGGCGACTGGCTCGACGTGCAGGCCGCGCTCGACGCCGTGCTCGAACGGCCTTATGCGGACGCGGACCGCACCGGGATCATGGGCTACTCCTACGGCGGGTTCATGACCGCCTGGGCTCTTGGTCACACGGACAGGTTCCGGGCGGCCGTCTGCGGCGCGCCGGTCTTCGATCTCGAATCGTTCTACGGCACGAGCGACATCGGGCACGTCTGGGGCGCATTCCAGTGGGGCGGCGAGTTGCCGGAGCACCGGGAGTGGCTGGTCGAGCACTCGCCCTCGACGCACATCCACAACGCCACCACCCCGACCCTGATCGTCCACGGCGAACAGGATCATCGTTGCCCGATTGGCCAGGGCGAGCAGATGTTCACGGCGCTCAGTCGCCAGGGGGTCGAAGTGGAGTTCGTGCGCTACCCCGGCG
Organism: Chloroflexia bacterium; assembly: GCA_013696265.1. Taxonomy (GTDB): domain Bacteria; phylum Chloroflexota; class Chloroflexia; order Thermomicrobiales; family UBA6265; genus JACCYX01. The sequence continues at coordinate 16 of JACCYX010000244.1, read as the reverse complement.
GCGCCCACCTGATGCT